>JACPVK010000154.1 GCA_016191795.1 Gammaproteobacteria bacterium | reverse complement strand
CTTAAGTAAGTGTCATTCGGAGCCGACCCCGGTTATCAGTTTGACGAGAAAACGGCCTGCGATGCCCTGTTGCAACGGGCGGGACTGGATATACCGGCATCACCGGATTATATTGACCTGTGGGAGTAACAAATTAACCGGCTGGCGGAATACATGGAAGAACATCTGGATATTTCTGAATTGATTAAATTGATGTCTTAAGTGTGAAAACTGAAATGTCGATTATCTTTAAATTACTCATCTATTTATCTGGCGCTTATGCCCTATTGTGTATCTATGTTTATTTTATGCAATCAAGCCTGATCTTCTATCCCGATATCGCAGGTCGAGAGCTTGTTACCACGCCAGAAATGATTGGCCTCGCCTATCAGGATATAGAATTACATACTGAAGACAATATTAAGCTTCACGGCTGGTTCATCCCGAACAAAAACGCAAAAGGAACGGTGCTGTTTTTTCATGGCAATGCCGGTAACATCTCTCACCGGTTAGATTCGATAGACATATTTCATCGTATGGATCTGAATGTTTTCATTATTGATTATCGCGGCTATGGCCAAAGTGAAGGTGACATTACCGAAAACGGAACGTATCAGGATGCAGAAGCCGCGTGGAAATATTTAACGCATACTCAGGGCATTAGCGATAACAAAATCATCATCTTCGGTCAATCACTGGGCGCATCAATCGCCGGCTGGCTCGCCAGCCGGCACACGCCTGCCGCATTAATAATAGAATCTGGCTTCACTTCTGTACCCGCAATGGGCCAACGACTTTATCCGTTTTTACCCGTACGCTGGCTGGCGCGTTATCAATACAACACCAAACAATATGTGAGTGCTGTGGCCTGCCCTGTTATGGTTGCACATAGCAAGGATGACGAGATCATACCTTATGATGAAGGACGTGAAATTTTTGACGCGGCGCCTGAACCAAAACGTTTCCTTGAAATGCGCGGCGGCCATAATGACGGATTTATGGTCAGTGGATCTGATTATACCGAGGGACTGAAATCATTTATTCATGGCAATATGAAATAGGCTCACTATCTATTCAGCCTAATTTATTATGGACGTATATTAAAAATAATTGAACTCTGGAATCTGTTTTTCACATTAATATACAGAACCCACCCCAATTTATTTTGGCACATGACAGACAAATTCCATTAATATACCGGCTATCACATCCCACTAATCAGGTAACAAACTATGATTGAATTTAATTACACGGTATTACTAAAAGTCATACTGGCTATAACGATGTCAACATTCATTAGCAGTTGCGCGAGTTATGCCCCCAGTTCATCGGCCTCAAGACAGGACCTGGCGTACGCCGAGAGTGGAACAGAGACTCGCATGGTCACAAAGCAGGGCAGCATGGAAATAGAAGTGGAAGAGATCAAGTCGCTGGACGAAAAAATTCGCCTGATCGTAAAGGATAAATCCGGTTATGTGGCATCCAGTCAGCTGGATTCCAGCAATCGTTATTATTCAGAATTAAAAATACCCTCAAAAGAACTTGAGAACACCATTAATCAAATTGCCGGACTTGGCAAGGAAGTATCGCGCAATATTTCTACAACTGATGTAACCGATGTCTATATCGATACCGAGGCAGAGTTGAAAAACCTGGAATCACTCAGAACGCGCATGCGCGAATTGCTTGCCAGGGCAACAAATGTCGAAGAGATTCTGAAGGTTGAAAATGAGCTGAACCGCATCCAGACCCGAATTGATACGATAAGCGCCCGGTTGAAATCACTTAACTCTCAACTCGTGCTTTCCACGCTAAATGTCACGGCATCCGAAAAAAGAATTTATGGACCTATTGGCTATCTGGGCATGGGGATTTACTGGGTTATCGAAAAACTGTTTGTTATCAAATAGCAACTGGAAATACATGGCCAGCACGTGTGCCTGAACCCTGACAGGTCATACAGGCTGGCGCGTGCTTACACCAGACGTAAGCGCTGAACTTTCAGAGCTTACTTAGGGAGCATCTGATCAAGTCAAAAAATTATGAATGTAGGGCGGATAAGCGTAGCGCATCCGCCGATTACTCTGGTGGATGCGCTACGCTTATCCACCCTACCGGACTTAATCAGAGCTGACCTAGATAAGGCGAATACTGCACATCGCTTTCCCAATGTAAATGTGCGCCAGCGTATGTGTGCAATATCCGGGTAATATGCAATTTCAATAAACGTTCTGCACCGTTAAAATCGCGTATCTGTTGCGCATCGACAATAATCTCGGCACGTACCGCTAATTGCACTAAATCACCTGAGTCAAAATCGATAAACAGCAAACCCGCCAGCGGATTCAAACTGAGATTACCCAGCGTATTGAACATCCGGTTACCGGAGTAATCGGGCATCAGCAACGTATTGTTGTCGATTATTTTCACAAAACCCGGTTTACCGCCGCGATGTGAAACATCCACGCCCTGTGCAGCACCCTCTCCATGCATTGACTGTGGGCCATGCACTGCCTGCGGGTGTGATGATGCAATAAAGCAGGTGTCTGCCTGCTCGATGGTGCGACACAGCTCCAGATCCAGACTGTTGTGATAACGGGCCTGTGTTACCGCTTCACGTTTTTGATATCTCACCTGCCGCGCCTGAATATATTTGGGACAGTTACCGAAGCTCTGATGAACTGTTATGACAAAATCAGACGGGTTAACGGCTGTGACCACGCCATTCATTCGATTGCGTCGACGCGTATGTTGCTCGATACCGAGCACTGCGATCGATGCACCCGGAACCAGCGAATGGTACAACGGATCACTGCCCTGCGGCATGGCGGAAATTCGCAGTGTTTGGGCATCGGGCGAGCTGATAAATCCCGGCGGATTCGCCAGCAACGATGCCCAGCTCTGGCCCGATTGATCCACACTGCCGATTAATACAAACGGCAGTTGCGCAAAAAATGCCCGATGCTGGTCGGGCATCCATCCACGAATCATCCGGG
>JACPVK010000051.1 GCA_016191795.1 Gammaproteobacteria bacterium | reverse complement strand
GCGTGGATTTTCCGAGGTGATGCGATAACCGGTTGGCAAGCTGCGCTCATCCAGTTTGACAATAAAGTTCGAACCGCGATCCTGGTTGGGGATAACAGCGCAGGTGAAATGATAACGACCGTATTCATCGGTTGTTGCCTGTAAACCTTGTGCAGTATTAACACGGGCACCGGCAATACCTTCTTCGCCATCGTCAGCATAACCATTGAGATTCTTGTCGTTGAATACCTTGCCGATAATATCGGAACAATCAAATGTTGGATCGGGAACCACTCGAACTGTGGCCGATGCTTCAGCAGAGGCATTACCCAAGGTGAATGTATTGAGCGCATGTGCCAGATTCACATACTCGCCTTCACCAACACCCGCACCCACGACCAGCAACATCTTGATAGTGATGACATCGTTTTCGTAAACAATGAAATCGGGCCATGTCAATGAACGACCTTGTGAACCCTGCACCAGCGATACCGGCTCTTCATTACGATTTGTTACACGGACATTATTCACATAAATACGCGATGAACCTGCCACATATTTAAAGCCTGCGGGGTAATCATCCTGGATGTTGATATCAAACAACGGTGCGCCGAGCGTATTGGTAACGGTGATGGTATAGGGCACCAGCTGGCTACGCGTTACGTTCACCATGGCCGATGTTTTCGAAATGCCCAGGGCAGCACCCAGATCAGGATCCACCGGAATATGATGGTTGTACAACTGGTCTTCAGCCTGTGCACTGCGCAGATTCAGCTTCAGGTAGTAATCTGTATATTGTGTACGCGGCATAACAGAAGTCGGTGCCGGATATTCCGGCGTATCGTATATAGTTGGCGTTGGACCGTGTAATTCACATTCCTGTATGGTGGAATTGATTGCATCACTGGTACATACATCATATGACGCATCGGTAGACGCAACAGGTAATACCGGTGGAATAATACGCGACACTTCATTTGTTAACGGATTATTGTCGTAATCCACATAACCGGCCGGTGGATAAACGCGAATTAAATAATCAGCTCCTGCTGCAGGGCACAGGGCATCACTAAAATTCAGTTCGAATTTGTAGAAACCATCCGCCAGTGTGCGTTGATTTTGCTGGGCCGGATCATTAAAGCAGCTCGATGGTATGGCGTTACCGATGGCATCAGTCAATTCCACTATGGCACCGGCAACACCCGTGCGTGTAACAACATTGTAAACCACACCATTGGGTTGAATCGGCATGTTCATGTTTACAATATGCGTACTATTGCCAACATCGAAATTGTTGACTTGTTGCGGACCGTCACCACCGATAAATATGGAATTGGCATTACCTAACGAGGCAGTATCGGTAGATGCACCTGGCGCGACGAAACGCAATGCATATTGCTTGGTATCACTAAAGTTTGGTATTAGCCCGCTTACACTGTAATTACCATTTACATCCGTCAGCACGGAATCAACATAATCACCAGGATTGATGGTTCCGGTACCAAAATAAATCTGTACTTCCCAGCCCTCTAGTGCCCGCTCGTTAGACTGATCATCCTCATCAAAATTACTGTCATGCCAGGCTTTACCGGACAGAGTGGCCACCCCTGGTGCACCGCCCACAGATAATGACGAATAAGCGCAACCATCTACATTACTTATCAAACTTGGAATACCTGGCGCGGTACAGTTTCTGGTACCGGACGCCGTACCCCAATCAACGCCTGCCACATTATTAATAATGTCGCCCTGTGTTGCATTGGCATCGATCATCACCAGATAACGCACACTGAAACTGTCGCCCGGCCTGAACTGGTAGAAGTTACTCAGTGAACGCTTGCTGTCATCATAATTAACGGTCAATCGCGAGCCTGCATACACAACGTTAGGATCAATCACGCCATTTAATCGAGCCGAACCACTGACGTAACTTATCAATCCAGGTTGATCAATATCATCAACCACTTTCAGTACTTCAGTCACCGGATTAGGAATATAGAATGGCTCGCCCGGACCCGGATAAGCCGGATTAGGAATGCTGTTTCTCAAATCAATCGGTGTATTGCCGCTATTGGTGACGGTAATGAGATATTCAAGTTGATCACCCGGCTGCGCCGTGCCGCCACCGACAACAAAAACATTTTTGGTTATGGTGAGTTGTTGTGCATTACCAACCGTAATCAGTGTCGGTTGATCACCATTGATATCATTACCATCGGCGTCCGTCATTTCATCCGGATATTCGTTGCTGGTGATTTGACCCTGATTGCTAATGACAGTGCCATTCACAGCAGTCCCGGCAACTTGTACCTCAAAGGTAACAGTTACACTCTCACCCGCCGTGACCGTTCCGGTTCCAGAACCCTGTACTGGCAACGTGAGATTCGACGAGCTGACATCAATGCCGGCGATCAATGGCAACACACCGCCATCAGGTTGACCAACTGGCTGGCCATTCACTCTCAAGCTATCGGCTACATAATTTGTGTTGGCAGGTAAAGCATCTGTCAATACGACACCGGTTGCGTCAATCAATCCGCTGTTAGTTATAGCCAGGGTGTACTCGATGGTCTCGCCTATATCCAGCAAGCCATTGCCATTGCCGTCGCTGAGGCTGGTGATTGTTTTTTGTGCATCCAGTATTGCTGCATTACCAACGATGTCGCGAGTTGGATCGCCGATAATTTCCACCGTATCCGGATCGTCGGATAATTGTTCTGCGAAACCTGCGCCACCCACACCGACACCACTGACATAAGCCTGATTGGAAATGACTGCGCCATTAATGACATTGTCATTAATCATTACATTAAACGTCACAATGGCTTCATTCGATGTATCACCCTCATCGGCATCAGCACGCATGAAACCGCTGGCTGCGCCCGGCGGATTAATCAGCATGCCCGCCTCAAGTGGCGATACACCAGTAGACGGATCATTCATGAACACGCCATTCAGTGTGGTGGTGTTCGGCACATACGTTGTATTGGCCGGAATCTGGTCATGCAGATAGGTGACGGTGGCATCTTCCGCACCAATATTTTTGACGTTAATGGTGTAGACCAGCACATCGCCGCGATTCAACACGGCCGGGTCACCGGTCACATCATCAGACGTTTTGTTAGTCCGGAATAACGGTGTGGAGCCCACAATGGTCTGGGTTGGGTCATTGTCTGTGGTTGACGATGGATCATCTGAAACAAGTGTATTGAATCCATTCAGTGTTATTTCGGCCTGATTTCTGATCACATTGCCGGTATCGATTACAGGTCTTAAAGTCGCATCGAACGTAATAATGAACGTATCGTCTGCACCACCAGCTGCTGATAAATTTAAACCAGTAACATCAATCAAGCCTGTACCCTGCGCACCACCCGTTGGGTTTACAGTCAGTATGTATCCATTACCTAAATCACCATTGGTAACAGTGGCCGTAAGAGGAGGCGTTAAAATATCTACATCAAAGAATCCAGGCGCTGGATTCAGGCGATCTATTTCATCACGCAAACTAAAGTTAGTGGCTGCAACTGGACCGATATTGCGGATAACAATTTCGTAGCGCAATCTGTCACCGGCTTCTGCTGCGCTGGCATAGAGATTGGTTGCCATGTTGTAAACGGATTTAATAATTTCCAGCTCAGGCGCCGCAACTGTGGTGTACGCCAGATCTTCATCATCACTGATGGAAACAGTACCCAGGTCAGCAAGATTAAATCCGGCATTCGGATCCGTTAGCAATGGATATTCACGAATTTCACCAATGGCCTGGCCTGCCGGGGTATCGGCACTAAACCATTGTGTTGCAGCGGCGTAATTGGTCAGCGTTGCGCCGTTAACATTATTAAGATCAAGATGTGCATCATAATTTACAACCAGATGCCAGCCACTTTGAATGACAGCATTGGCCGACTGCAACGTAATGGCCAGCGTACAGGTCGGAAGCGTACCCAGCGTTGTACCCGTCGTGAATGTTGTTGTGTAATCAACACCGCTAGCCAGGGTTTGTTGCAACACATTGGCTGCATCACGCGTCTCCACTACAAAATTATTCGGCGCGGTGTCACACATACCACCACCGGCCACCGGATCCGGCAAGTGATCGATAATCGTTAAATCATAAGCCGGGCCAGTACCGGTGTTTTGCACATCAATGACGTATGTACCTGGCGTACCATATTCCATGTTCACCGGTGCTGTCTTGTCCAGCACCATGGACAAGGGTTCAACAATCGTCATGTTAGCCGTTGTGGCTCCGCCACCGGGTGCTTGCGAAGAGGCATCATTATTTACCGAGTCATAGGTGTAGCTTGCCGTGTTCTGGAAGACATCACCAGCGGAGTTATTTGATGTGTTACGCACCACAACGGTTAAATCAATTTCGATTTGTTCGCCTGCAGGAATATCTATTCCGGTTGTGGTGTCTTCAATTACCAGTGAAGTATCCGTTCCGGTATTCACGGGCACCCACGGCAATGAACCGGACACTTTCGCCACATTTACAAAAATCAAATCAACATTCGGTGCCAGTGCACCTAAATTATCCAGTATGCGTACATCATAAAGCGCTGTGGCAACAGGCGTCGCAGGAACAGTGATGCGATAAGTGAAAGGCTGGCCAATCGATGCATCGGTGTTAACAGGATTCAGTTTGGCCAATGGGCTCGGTGCCGGTGTTGTCATTGAATAAACTGAAGCGGCCGTTGGGCCGTAGACTTCACGGTCTGTTACCAGTGCCGACGCAGGTATGGCATCGTCATCGAATGAATAATAGAGCTGTGTCAGTGCGCTGTTATTTAAAGTAACGCCTGCACCCACTGTTGCATCAACAACAGCCGTGTAAACAATACGCAAGGATTGTCCGGGTTGAATACTATAGGTATCTGCCACTACACCATTATCAAAATTCCACTCTGCAATACCGGTAACGCCATCATAGGTCGGTGCGAATATAGCCAGCGGAGATCCAATCGGTGTTTCGATGCTGACTGTTGTTGCACCGGCCAGACGCATGCCAAATGGCAAGGTATCACGTAACACCATGTCATAAGCCGGAGCAGTACCGGTGTTGGTAACGGTAACGGTGTAAGTAATATTTTCACCGGCCACTACGATGGTATCGCCAAACTGTTGAGTGGCGGTTTTGGTAACAGTGAGTGTTGGCTGCCGCAAATCCAGAACGGCTGTAGAGGCCGCCGATGTTGTTACACCGGTCGCCGTGGTGTAATCGAAGGTGACAGAATTTTGTAAAGCGATATTGTTAACCTGTGGATGTACATCATTATTTAACACACGAGCGGTATAAATAATGCTCAATGTATTATTTGAAAGGTTGTCACCCGCATTGGTGACATCGCCCATGTTAATGCTGAGGGTGGTAGGACCGGTTACCGGGTCACCACTGACAGTTATATTGCCAGCCGGAATACTGGTATAACTAAAGGGTGCCGCAGCAGCATAACCGTCAGCACCATTGCTATCGCCATTGATAGATTGTATTCCGACAAACACCAGACCTTGCGGCAATACATCGTTTACCAGGAAGCTGGTGTGAAGACCTTCCTGTAAATTCAGGTCAAGCTGGTAAGTAATCACATCACCAACACGCACATCGTTTGTCAGATTATTGTAAGTATCACTGATGCGTGTTTTTGTAATAGTGTTGTTATTTGGCGTTACAACCGTGGCTGACTGCGGGCCATTAAAATAGTCATTCAAGCCACCCTGTGCAGAAACAGTGTTGGTTCCATCACGTTCCAGTCCGGTATAGTCACCATCGATACCTGTCCATTGAATGAATGCAGAATTACTTAAACTCTGGTTGGCCAATACTGAATCCAGCACCACCACATCGTAGGTAATCGTAACCGTATCACCTTCGCCAACATCAATATCTGTGCCGCTCGCTGCCGACCAGGTAAGTACTTGTTGCCCGCTGATTCCATTAGCACCATTGGTTGC
>JACPVK010000135.1 GCA_016191795.1 Gammaproteobacteria bacterium | reverse complement strand
CCCGGTTGCCGGCCGCCGCCAATCAATGAATTGAGCAGTGCGATATATTCGGTGCGAGGTAGGAGCTGTGCGCCCATGCTTTCAAGATGCGGCGTATGGATTTGTGAGTCAACCAGTTCGTAGCCATTTTCCATCAGCCATTGGCATAAATACACCAGGGCTACCTTGGAGGCGTCCGTAACCCGGCTAAACATGGATTCGCCAAAAAAAACACGGCCTATGGCCAGGCCATACAGGCCGCCCACCAGCTGGTTGTTCTGCCAGCATTCAACACTGTGAGCAAAACCGAGTTCGTGCATGTGGGTATAGGCCTTGAGCATCTGGCCCGTGATCCAGGTGCCGGATTGTTTGGCACGGGGCTGGCCGCAGGCCTGCATAACTTCTGCAAAGGCGGTATCAAAACGGATTTCGAAGGGTTTTTTGTTGAGCGTTTTACGCAAGCTGCGCGAGATATTGAGTTGTTGTGGATATAACACGCAACGTGGATCCGGTGACCACCAGAGTATGGGCTCGCCGGGGTTGTACCAGGGGAATACGCCATGTTTGTAGGCGTTAATCAACCTGCGTGGAGACAAATCTCCACCCACGGCCAGTAGACCATTAGGGTCAGTCAGTGCCTGTTCCAGCGGTGGGAACGGCGAGTCGGAGTTGGCATCGAGCCAGTGTATTTGCAACATAAACCTGAAACTGCGATTGAATGCAGGGGAGTGTACGATTTTTCGAGTGCAGGGCAAGACGTAAATTGACTACCGGGTTTTTCAACGAACCACGAAGCCAGTGATGAATGGGTCTTGTTCATGCCTGTCGAAACAAAAACGTTTCCAATGCGACAGGGAGAGCGCAAGGATTTATAAGGCCTGATACGAAGTTTTCTCGAGCTGCTAGACTCAGAAAACGAAGTTACTATCGGTACTCGGTGTATGACTGGCAAGACCATACAGGAACTTTATATATTGTTAGTCGAACCCTCGGTTGTGCAGTCCAGGGTGATTGTCAAATCGCTTATGGATGCAGGTATACACCACTATGATGTGGTACATGATGGCCAGTCGGCTTTGCAATTATTATCACAATTTCATCCGGATCTGGTCGTCAGTGCCATGTATTTACCGGACATGACAGCAGCAGATCTGGTTCATGCCATACGTGAAG
Source organism: Gammaproteobacteria bacterium (assembly GCA_016191795.1). Taxonomy (GTDB): domain Bacteria; phylum Pseudomonadota; class Gammaproteobacteria; order SZUA-229; family SZUA-229; genus JACPVK01. The sequence goes on along the minus strand of JACPVK010000135.1, from coordinate 3,654 downwards.
ATGCAGAGACGCAACGCATTGCCTTTATGTTGATTACCAGTGAAACCGGATTTGAATATCTGGATCCGATCCGGCAGGCAGGTGTTACTGCCATGCTACCCAAGCCTTTCGAATTTTCCCAGCTCAAGCGTGCATTGCTCAATACGGTTGATATCCTCAATCCCGATCAACATGATCTAAAAGAATTAAATGCTGAAGACATGAAAGTGCTTGTGGTAGATGACAGTAGCATGGCGCGAAAACATATCAGGCGTGTACTCAACAGTATGGGGATAGATCAAATATCCGAAGCCGATGATGGTGCCAGTGCGGTGCCTGTTCTTGAAACGAATTTTTTTGATTTTGTCGTAACGGATTACAATATGCCGCAAATGGATGGCAAGGCATTGCTTGATCACATACGTCATAAAAGCAATCAACGCTCGTTGCCGGTGTTGATGGTGACGTCAGAAGGCGATATGAGCAAGCTGGCTGCCGTAGAGCAATCCGGTGTATCCGGCATTTGCGATAAACCATTTGAAGTCGACACGGTTCGCGCATTAATCCGCAATATGATGACTCAGGTTTGATCGACGTCCTGTTTGACATGCCTTGTCTGAAGTTTGATGTTTGTGGTTTGTTAACGCGAAAATTTTTTCCGTGATCTGAGGGCAGTGGTATTCCGCAGGTTATGGCCAGCCTGGATATGGATCATGCGAAAGTACGTGTCTAAACGATTAGCCAGTTGCCTGTTGCATGATCACATCCAGTGGTGCCGGTTTACCTAATGCATAACCCTGCATATGTGTTGCACCCATATTAGTAACCACATTGATCAGGTCTGAATTTTCTATACCTTCGGCAACCAGTTTGAAGCCGGATCTTAAAATAACACCGGCGGTTCCGGAAATAATGGCCCGGGATTTGTCTTCCATGGCAAGTTGTTTGATCATACTGATGTCAAATTTAACGATGTCGATGGGCATGTTGGCGAGATAGCGAATTGATGAATAGCCGCTGCCAAAATCATCCAGGGCAATCTGAAATCCCTGTTGTCGCAGCTGATCCAGTTTCAAGGACACCATTTTCAAATCTGATATCAGGGTGTTTTCTGTTACTTCAAAAATGATGTCATAGTCAGCAAGATACTCGGCCAGATGTTGCAGCTTATGATTTAACTCGGGTAGCGAAAACAGGGCAGCAGAAAAATTGATTGATACACCTGTATTACAGGGTATTAACCTGTGTTTCAGATCATTTTCCACGCATTTCAATACAGCCAGGTCAATTTCAGCTTCGAGTGAGAGTTTCTCGGCAACGGGAAATATATCGCCGGCGCTAATGAGACCCTGTTTGTCACGAATCCTTAATAGTGCTTCAAAATAATCTGTTTTTCCTGTCTTAACGTTCACCACAGGCTGATAGTGAAGGACAATGCCTTCATATGTCGAAGCGGCCCTGATGACAGCATCAATAATTCGATTGGAAACCAGCGGAGCCAGATGAGTCTCCATGGTTTCATCGTAATGAATAATGCTGCGTGAACCGGATTTTTTGGCATGGTACATGGCTATGTCAGCCTGGCGGGGCAAGGCTTGCATACTGCCGGGGGTGTCTATCGTCTGGGTGGCGAGGCCTATGCTGATTGTCACCGGTTCATTAATGCCCAGTGACGTAAAGGAATGCTTTCTAATGTTGTCCAGACAACGTTGCGCCACTTTGTCAGCAATGTTTGCATCAGAATTCCACAGGATGGTAACGAATTCATCGCCACCGATTCGATACAGCTTGTCGCCATCGCGTAAACTGTTTTGTAGCAGGTGGACCAGTGTCACAATTAATTTGTCGCCGACATCATGGCCATAGGTATCGTTAATGGCTTTGAAATGATCACAATCGATTAACATATAGGAAAAATCAAAGCGTTTGTTATCAGCAATCGAAATATAGCTTTTCCAGTCTTCTTCATATGCGCGCCTGTTGGCGGCGCCGGTTAGAGAGTCGTGGTGCGCCAGATTCCATAGTTCGTCGTTTTTCCTGTCAAGATTGGAGTTGATTCTTGTAAGCTCCTGCTGATAGATGTCAATGGATTCCCTGAGCTTATCAAATTCGTATATTTTAAATCTGAGCTCACCCTTTTTTGCCGGGACGCCAATTTTAAGCTGTTCAACATAGTTGGTCAGTTTGCTGAGCGGGACACTGATCAGTGACTGTGCGATGTAGTAAAGGAAAAAAGTGAAAAATAAAATGATGATGAAACCATAAATAAGCGTCGATCGGGTGGTTCTGAAAAGCTCATCAAATAACGGGTTTCTGGCGGACATGAATTTAAGGTGTTGCATGACATCTGGTGGATTAATTAATGCGGAGTCATTGCTTATAACCCTCAGGCTGGATATGTCGGTCACAGTGAGCTGGTTAGTTTCGATTATTGCCGGTATAACGTTCGACTTTAAGAGAAGATAACCGTCAATTTCGCCTTGCTTTGCTCTTGATGGAATCGGAAATATTGCAATGTAATAGAGGGCGTTTTTATCAATGATGTAGTGATTGTCAATATTATTTATGTTTGTTGGTGATGCTGCGTCACGTGTTTTGCCGAGTATGGTGTGGCTGGTATCATAAAGATCTATATTTTCAATGTACGATGGCAGCTTTCGAGAGCTGGCGCGTTGTGCTTTCCAGTATCCGTAATAATCAGGATTGGCCAGCTGTTGATGTACCTCATCCCAGGAGATGGTTTCCTGTGCCAGCTTATCAATTTGCAGGAGGACGTTCTCCATGGCGTGTTTTACTTCCATGGCGGCTTCATTGGCAGCGGATTGGGTAAATTGTTGATTGATGTTGCCAATTTTTTTGCTGAGTATCCAGCCGAAAGCTGTAAAAGTGAAAACAGCCACAGCCAGAAAGATGTAGATGTAGTGCCTGAACTTAAGATTTTTGTTGTTACTGGTCATGAGCTGATGTAATGGTGAATTCTATTTAATTTGGGACGTTATTATGCAATATAGTTATTGTCATTTTTCTGTTATTCCCTGCATGATGACATCATACAATTCGAGTTCGGTGCCTGATCCAAAAAAATGATCGGCACCTTCAATGATATTTACACGGGTGCCCGTATTGGCTATGTCATCTATTAAATTATAAGAATTGGATATGTCCACACTGCCCTGAATTGTCTGTTTGGGTAGTCGTATTGATTTCAGCGTTTTCAGAATTCGCGCAGAATCCCATTGGGCGTAAGACATATATTGACTGGCAGGTGCTGAGTAGTTCTCTATGCAATAAGTCAAAGTAAAGTTATGTATATCCTTATCGTTGCTTTCAATCATCTTTAAGGCTTTTTTGTTTGAATCCCTGCTATGGCTACTATTGTTGTCTGACAGCGGAATCAGGCTTAAAGCGATCAGTTTGGTGAGCTCTTTATGCTTATAGCTGCTGGCGTAACTTACTATTTGCACGGCACCACTGGAATGTCCCATCAGGATAATTTTTTTGTAACCCTTGCCGGTCAGCCAGTTTACCCACCAATCAATTTCCTGCATGTCCTGCTCCATGCTATGCAGATGTAAGGCATCGCAATCTAGTGTGGTTCTGCGTTTACTGATACCCAGCGTCAAGGTAGGCGCCAGTACGGTGTAATGATTGCCGGCTATTTCAGTCGCAATGCTT
>JACPVK010000134.1 GCA_016191795.1 Gammaproteobacteria bacterium | reverse complement strand
GACCAATGGATAACACAATTAAAATTACCATCCAGGTGATCAGTTTTTTGCGGCGCCGCTTACCTTCCTCGTGTTCAAGAAGATAAGGCTGGATAATGCGTTGTATTAAAGTTTCATCCGTAACAGTTTGTATGGCTTTCTGCACCTGTTTGTTTTCCAGCACAGGTTTTAATCCGGATTTCACAAATTCGCCCAGACGTTCACTCATCGCATCCAGTGCACTGTGAGTGGAAGCGTGCTGGCGTCCCATCACTTTTAATGTCATCCACGGTGTAATCACAAAAGCCACCGCCAGCGAAATCAGCATACCCATACTGGCATTAATCGGAATCGGGCTCATATACGGCCCCATTAAACCGGTGACAAACGCCATGGGTAATAACGCGGCAATAACGGTAAAGGTAGCGAGTATGGTTGGGCCACCGACTTCATCAACCGCCAGGGGAATTGCCTGCACCAGATTTTTATCGCCCATGCTCATGTGACGGTGAATGTTTTCCACCACCACAATGGCATCATCTACCAGAATACCAATAGAAAAAATCAGCGCGAACAGGGAAACCCGATTCAGCGTAAAGCCCCAGGCCCAGGAGGCAAACAGGGTGATCGCCAGGGTAATAATCACCGCACTGCCAACAATAAAGGCTTCATGTTTGCCCAGCGCAAAATACACCAGCAACACCACAATAGCCGTGGCAAAAATCAGTTTTTGAATGAGTGTCTGGGCCTTGTCGTCAGCAGACTGGCCATAATTGCGGGTGACACTGGCGTGCACACCTTCAGGCAGGGCAATACCTTCCAGCTGTTGCATGCGTTCAATCACGGCATTGGCAATATCCACGGCATTAGTGCCGGGTTTTTTGCCAATGGCGATGGTCACAGCCGGAAACATTTGCGCGCTGCCGGCAACACCATGCATGACAAAAGATCTGGCATCGGCTGCGCCAAAACTCACATCGGCCACATCATGCAAGTAAACCGGCTTGCCTTTGTGCATGGCCACCACCAGTCCGGCCACTTCTTCAACCGATGATAAATAATGTCCTGCACTGACGGCTATTTCTTCGCCGTTATGTACCACAGCACCGGCATCCGTGGCGGTATTGGAGGCCAGCAGGGCGTTACGCAAATCAGTTAACGACAACCCGTGCATGGCCAGTTTCTGCGCATCCAGTTTTACCCGCACCTGTTGCGCTGCACCGCCAATGGTAAAAATATCCCGGGTGCCGGGCACGCGTTTTAATTCGGCTTCCAGGCCATGCGCTATCTGTAACAAATCAAATCCGCTGCGCGTGTTGTCATCACTCCATAATGTAATACCAACGATCGGCACATCATCAATGCCTTTGGTTTTGATAACCGGTTGCGACACACCCAGATTGCGCGGCAGCCAGTCCTGTTTGGAAAAAATCTTGTCGTACAAACGCAAAATCGCCTGCGTGCTGTCTTCGCCCACAATGTATTCCACCGTGAGCACACTCATACCGGGGCTCGACGTGGAGTACACATGTTTAACACCACTGATTTCCGACAGGGCCTGCTCGGCCGGCACGCTCACCAGGCTTTCAACTTCGCGTGCCGAGGCGCCGGGAAATGCGATAAAAACATTGGCGAAGGTAACGTTAATTTGCGGCTCTTCTTCGCGTGGTGTAACCAGCACCGCGAACAAGCCGAGCAACAAACCCAGCAGTGCCAGCAAAAAGGTAATTTCGGTTTGCAAAAAGGCACGCGCAACGCGGCCGGAAATGCCCAACGGTTTGTCACTCATGATTGATCAATTCCAGAATAAAAATTATTTGACGCAGAGACACAGAGTCGCAGAGATTTCCTTTTGCTCTCTCTGTGACTCTGTTCCTCTGTGTCGAAAGTATCTTCATTTAAATCTCTTAATTTTTTGATGATGCCCGTTGCTGTTTCATTTCAATAACGGCGGCATGGGGATCAACAAACACCTGCTCGCCAACCGATAAACCCGCATGAATAACCCGCTTGCCGTCATCGGCACGACCGGTGCGTACCTGGCGCATGGCGATACGGCCATCGGCATAACGTACATACACGGCCGTTAATTCGCCACGATTCACCAGTGCCTGCTGCGGCACCAGTAATGATGGATCTTCGCCGGTGACAAAATTCACGGTGACCAGCATACCGGGGAACAAGCCTTCAACACCTTTGGGTAATTCGATGCGGGCCGTGAAACCGTGAGTCAGTTCATCGGCATAGGGAAACACCGTGATTTTACTGGCGGTAATATGTTGCTCAGGGGAAATATCGACGATGGCTTTTTTATGCGTACGCACCGCAGCCACCAGCGTTTGTGGCACTTCCACTGCGACCCGCAACTGGTTCAGAGCCAAACCACTCACTATCGGTGAGCCGGGGCGTACCGACTCACCGACCTCAACATGGCGTTTGGTGACAATGCCGCTGTAGGGTGCGCGGATGAGTGTGTAGTCGAAATTTTCCTGTGCGCTGCTCAATCTCGCCGCTGCAGTTTTGAGCGCAGCGCGCGCCTGATCGAGCATAGCCTGCGCCACCAGCTTGCGCTCGTATAGATCATTGAGGCGATTGAATTCGGCCTGCGCACGCTCATGCTCAGCCTGGGCCACGTCGAACTCGGCTTTTTGCTGCTCGTTGCGCAACCGTACCAGGGCCTCGCCCTTCTTCACCAGGTCGTTCACATCGAAATACAGCTCGGCTATGCGCCCAGAGGTTTGTGCTGTCATCGTGGCCTGATTAACCGCCTCGACACGCCCGGTCAACGGATGTAATTGCGGCAGGTTTTGCTGGAGTACCGCTACTGTGGTGCTATCCGCCAGCACCAGAGAAGACCACAACATCAGCGACCAGAATGTAATTTTCATATCTCACCTTTTTTGACAAATAACCTGGTTAATCCAGGCTTGGGTCAACACCACCCCGCGACAGCCTTTCCAAGAATACTACTTTGCCTGGCAATGGTGCTTGCTTGCCCTGTCATAAAACATAAACCAGGCCGCATACGATTTTCTCTTATGCCCGGCAATCTGTGAATACTGCCGACATCTTGCACAATTCGGCAGGCCTGCGGTGTGAACTTTTAGCAAACTGCGTGTATGCTTACCGTAACATTGTCACCGGGAAAAACAGTCCATGCAGATCAACAAACTCCTTACTATAAGCCTGCTCGCACTCACCCCCATACTGGCCCAGGGGGCCATATACAAATGGGTAGACGAAGATGGCAACGTTCAATACTCGGCCGAGAAGCCACAGAATGCCGATGCTGAAAAAATCCGTGTAACAACCCAGCCCCCTGTCGACAGATCCACCTACAATCGCCCCGGCAAGGATGACGCCAAAACCGATGACAGCAGCGCCGCCGAAGCCAAAGGTGACAAGGACAAAACCCCGGCAGAAAAACGCAAGGATGCAGCCAAAAAAGCCGAGAGCGACAAACTCAAAAAAGAAATGTGTGATGAAGCCAGACAAACCCTGGCCACCATCGAAAACAATGCCCGCGTTCGCATCGAAGATTCTCAGGGCAATGTCAATTATTTGAGCGAAGCTGAAGTCGCCGCCCGCAAGAAATCCGAACAGGAACGCGTTAACAAGTATTGCAAATAAGCATGATGCCAGACCAAACCACGGCACCGCCCATTACCCGAGTCACCCCCGGCCAGGGTGGCCTGTGGTTGCGGGATGGTTATCGCCTGTTCATGTTAAGCCCGCTCAACTGGGTGGTGATGTGTGTGCTGCTCATGCTCGGCATTATCGTACTCTCCATGATTCCGATTGCTTCCATGCTGGTGCAAATCATCATGCCCGGATTTTCCGCCGGCCTGATGCTGGCAGCCCACGCATTGCAGCGAGGAGAAAACATCAACATCGGTTATTTGTGGGAAGGATTTCGCCGCAATAAAAATGAACTGCTGTCACTGGGTGTGATCAGCTTCATCGCCAACACCATCATCATGGTGATTGCCGCTGTTCTGGTCAGTCTGTTTCTAGGTATAGCGTTCATCGAAACCATTAGCAATCTCCAGGCCGGCGTTATCCCGACAGATGAAATGCTCGGCGGCCTGATGTTGTTACTGCTTATACTGGCGACGCTCACCATGCCTCTGCTGATGGCACTATGGTTTGCACCATCGCTGATCATTTTAAATAACGTCAAGGCCTGGGATGCTTTCAAAACCAGTTTTAGCGCCTGCAACCGCAACATCATTCCGTTTCTGATTTATGGACTGGTGGGCATGGTGTTCACCATTCTCGCTGCCCTTCCATTTTTCCTTGGCTTTATCATTTTGATACCGGTTTTTTTCTGTTCGGTTTATTGCAGCTGGCGTGATGTGTTTGGTGACAACACGGTTTCGGCAAGATAATCCCCCGGGGACAGACCTGAGGTCTGTCCCGAATGGCACTTACTTAAGCTCTAAATGAATACAGGATGCCGAGAGTAAATCGCCAAACCCTGGGCCAGGTCAAAGATTGACGCGAAGACGCAAAG
>JACPVK010000133.1 GCA_016191795.1 Gammaproteobacteria bacterium | reverse complement strand
ATGACGAGAGAGTGATTTTCGGGATCCATATAATAGCTGTGTACAAAATAAAAACGACTGTTGTCGGGAATAGCCTTCCATAAAGGGTGATCGGTAGCTTGCTGTACCTGATTCCAGCCCATGTGCGGCACTTTTAATTTAGCACCCTGCGTATCGTGTAATTCATTTCCAAAAAAACGCACTTCGCCGGGATACAGGCCCAGGCAATTAACGCCACCATTTTCCTCACTATGCCTGACCAGTACCTGCATGCCCATGCAGATACCCAGAAACGGTTTTTCGCGTGCCGATTGCATCACCACTTCGTGTAACTGATGCTGGTCGAGTTCGCGCATACAATCGCGTGCCGCTCCCTGGCCGGGAAAAACCACGCGTTCGGCATTGCGGATTTCACTGGCACTGGAGGTAATTATCACCGGTTCCTGTGCAACATGTTCCAGCGCCTTGGCCACCGAGCGTAAATTGCCCATGCCGTAATCCACCACAGCAATGGTCACTTATAGTGCCCCTTTGGTGGAAGGCAAAATCCCGCTCATGCGCGGGTCGGCTTCCAGGGCCATGCGCAGGGCACGGCCAAAAGCCTTGAAAATGGTTTCGGCTATGTGATGCGCGTTGTTACCGCGCAAGGCATCAATATGCATGGTGACCTGGGCATGATTCACAAAACCCTGAAAAAACTCGTGCAACAGGTCGACGTCAAAATCACCAATCATGGCGCGCGGATAAACCACATGATATTCCAGACCGGGGCGGCCGGAAAAATCGACAACCACGCGTGACAGGGCCTCATCCAGCGGGACATATGCATGGCCGTAACGACGTATGCCTTTTTTATCCCCCACCGCTTTGGCAAAAGCCTGGCCCAGTGTGATACCTATATCTTCCACCGTGTGGTGTGCATCGATATGCAAATCGCCTTTGGCTTCAACAGACAGATCGACCATGCCATGTCGTGCCACCTGATCCAGCATGTGGTCAAGAAAGGGAACGCCGGTATTAAAACTGGACTTGCCAGTGCCATCAATATTGACACTGACTTTGATGCGGGTTTCCAGCGTGTCGCGATTGACATCCGCTGTGCGGGCAGACATTAGGTTTAACTCCAGACTCAACAATCACCAAGGGGCATAGCATACACCCAAGTATAGGCAGGAAAAAACTGTCACAGCGAGGTGTTTATTAAGTCTGCCTCACTGTGACAATCCACTACCGAAAAAAAACGATTATTGATCCTGTTGCCGGGTGCCGGATTTCAACCGGGAGAAATAGCAATTGAGGAAGGTTGAGGCATTGAACATCAGCCACAAAAAGAAAAAGCTTAAGGCATACACCTTGATACGAAACGTGCCTTCATTCACATCCAGCATCAGATTGCGAGCAATTTCAGCCGGATCGATAAACGAGAACAACAGAAACACCAGCGCACCAACCACCAGCGCATTGGTCCAGAGAAACGACATCATACATTTGCAGCTTTGAGCATTATTCATTTTTTTAACCTCTGATTCTTGATCCTGGCCCTCCGAAGTATCCGCCTGCGGCCAATACCTGAAGAACCCCCCGGGGAGAATGTCAATCCAGATTCGTAAACCCATCATTCAGGGTTGTACTAGTACCTTGCAGGCATTTGGTGTGTCAAGACGTAGCCGGAAAAACAGGAAAAAAATCAGTAATATCAGATAATTATAATATTATTTAACGCCGGGAAATAATCACGGAATCTAACCGTTCCCGGTGTCATACCTGGCCGGTTTCCAGCCAGAAAGTCACCGGGCCATCATTCAGTAATGACACTTTCATATCCGCGCCAAAACAGCCAGTCTGGACCCGTGCCGATTGCATCTTGCTTAGCTCAACCACGCGGCCAAACCATTTTCGGCCTTCATCGGGTGTGGCCGCGGATGAAAAACTCGGGCGCATGCCCTTCCGGGTGTCGGCCGCCAGGGTGAATTGCGGCACCAGCAGCAGCTCACCTTGAGTGTCCTGCAGGCTCAGGTTCATTTTGCCTTCGGCATCTTCAAATACCCGGTAGCCAAAAATACGCTCTACCGTGCGTTGAGCCTGGGCTTCGCCATCCGGCTTTTGCACCCCGAGCAGCACCAGCAAACCGGGGCCTATCCGGGCAATTGATTCATCATCAACGACCACACTCGCATGGGCTACACGTTGTAACAGGGCAATCACTTCAGGCGATCTCCCAGATCATCGGTGGCGTTAACCAGGGCGCTGCGAATACCTTTCTCCATGGCGGAATGTCCACTATCGGCAATCACCCGCAACTGTGCCTGAGGCCAGGCCTGATGTAATGCCCAGGCCTGTTCCAGCGGGCAAATGGTGTCGTAACGACCATGAATGATATAGCCGGGAATTGCAGCGAGCTTGCCAGCTTCTTCGAGCAACTGGTTGGGTCGAAAGAAACTGTTATTCACAAAATAATGACACTCGATACGCGCAATACTTAAAGCGGCGCGGGGATCCGCAAAATGATCCAGCACATTGTGATTGGGCAACAGGGTAGCGGTGCGCCCTTCCCAGATAGACCAGGCCCTGGCAGCAGCCTGTTGAATTTGCGGATCGCTGGAAGTCAGGCGCTGATAATAGGCCGCGACCATATTATGTCGCTCGGCCGGCGGTATGACCGCCAGGTAATCCTGCCAGTAATCCGGATACAGGGCGCTGGCACCCTGCTGGTAAAACCAGTCGATATCCTGTTGCCGGGTGAGAAAAATTCCACGCAATATCAGGCCCATTACCTTTTCCGGATACGTCTGGGCATAAGCCAATGCCAGGGTAGAACCCCAGGACCCGCCAAACAGAACCCAGCGTTCGATGCCGCAATGCTCGCGAATTCGCTCCATATCCGCCACCAGATCCCAGGTGGTATTGGCGGTGAGCTCGGCATGTGGCGTGGAGCGCCCGCAACCGCGCTGATCAAACAGGATGATGCGGTATATAGCCGGGTTAAAAAATCGCCGTTGCCAGGCTTCGCAACCCGAACCCGGTCCGCCATGTAAAAAAACAACGGGGATACCCTGCGGATTGCCGCATTCTTCTAGGTAAAGTTCGTGGAT
>JACPVK010000151.1 GCA_016191795.1 Gammaproteobacteria bacterium | reverse complement strand
CTGGCACTAAATCTGCGTCTGCAAATGCTGCAACTGGAACAAAAAAATGCCTTAACCGAGGCCGACAAACGCAAGATTGAAGTCATTGAATACGATGTGACCAATATTCTCAAACGCATGAATATAATACATGCGCTTGAGATGTCAAAAAGAAAGCCCGGAGACAGGCACGAAGATGAAGAAACAAAAAAACTGATAGAGCAGCAGACTCAGACTATTGCGTTTCTGAAAAAATATACCCGAGACATTCTGGATAAAATCCTGAAACAAAACGCTGAATTTCTCAGTTCGCAACAAGGGCCGGAAGATGTTGCCAGATTAAGTACGGCACATAATGAACTCATAGAGAATAGTGAGTCTTTAATGCGAAAAATAGACCACCTTGAAGGCCAGAACAAAGAACTCACCATGTGTGTGGCGGTGCTGGAAGAAGAGAATCAGTTTTTACGTGAGCAGATTGCTAGCTTGCTAAAACTTTCTAATGAAGCTGGGAAGTAGGGGAAAGACAGGCCTGGCGCTTTAAAAACTGTTCAATAAGGACAGCCATTTTTTCATGTAAATTGTTCTCGAAATCAGCCAGGTTTCTGCCTGTCGCTCCCAGATATTTTCCGGTTTTTTCAGTATCCAGTTTTTTACCGGCAATCGCGTATTGTAACTCCGGCAGGGATTTATCGTGACGCGGGACTATGTTCCAGTTAACAAAGCCGGCATCCACTGCTTTGAGTTCCTGGTTGGCATAAGTGCAAAAACTGTCAACACGTTCACTGCCGGCTGGCCCCAGGCAGCCGGGTTCTATTCGGTAAATGACTGTTAATTTATTGCTCTCGGGTAACTGAGGTTGTGACGTCATATATTTGACTCAGTACTGAATGGCACTTACTTAAGACTGTGGGAGCGGGCCATGCCCGCGACCAGGAACAAAAGAACAAGAAAACGCAAATGAACGCAAATAAAAACAATAATATTCTTCTTTTATTTGCGTTTATTGGCGTGATGCACATGGATGTGCGAATGCCGTAAGCGCAGGATGCGCAGGAACGGCGCATTTGCGTTTTCTGTTTCTTTTAATATCAGTCGCGGGCATGTTCCCGCCAGAAGCATGCGGGAATGATGGCTCCTACACGACTTGTTCTTAAGTATGTACCATTCGGCGCAGTACTCATGATGACTTACATATTGCTCCAGCCCGCATCGGCAGCAAACCGGTCACCATAGCGCGATTTTAATTGTTCCAGTCGGTCAGACATGGTTGATACACCTTCGGCACGAATATGATGTATGGGGCCACCACGGAACGGCGCGAAACCGGTACCGAAAATAACGCCGGCATCAATCAGATCTTCATCCTCCACCACTTTTTCACGTAAACAGGCAGCGGCTTCGTTAAGCAGGCGCATGATCAGTCGATCCTGTAATTCCTGGCTGTTAGCGCTGGCGGCGTTCGAGTTTTTCTCCGGTTTGCCCTTGTTCCATTTGTAAAAACCTTCGCCGGATTTTTTACCGAGTTTTTTACTATCAACCATGGTGTCCATAATTTTTGGTAATTTAACATTGAGGGTTTCAGATAATATTTTGGCTACTGAGCGACACACATCCAGGCCCACGGTATCGGCCAGCTCTATTGGACCCATAGGCATACCAAATTGCAGGGCTGCCTTATCAATGGCTTCGGGCGCAATGCCTTCGCCAACCATTTCCACGGCTTCGAGCAAATACGGCATAAGTATGCGATTAACCAGAAAGCCGGGAGTGCTTTTAACTGTTAAGGGTAATTTGTCGATTTGACGGCCAAATGCCAGTGCTTTTTTAACCACCGCATCATCGGTATTGTTACCGCGCACAATTTCGACCAGTGGCATGAGTGCTACCGGATTAAAGAAATGTACGCCCACCAGCCTGCCGGGATTTTTTAAACAGGTGGCCAATTGTTCCAGTGGAATACTGGAAGTGTTGGTAGCCAGTATGGCGTCGGGTTTCATTTGTGGCTCGATGCTTTGATAAAGTTTTTGTTTGACTTCCTTATCTTCAAAAATGGCTTCGATAACTATGTCGGCATGTTTGATGCCATACCCTCTGTGATCGGCAACCAGTCGATCCATGGATTTTTGAATGGAGCGTTTATCTTTTTTGAATTTTTTCTGGAACATGGTGAGTGAGCGCTTCATGGTTTGCGCCAGCATTTCCGGTTTTTGATCCTGCACGGTCACGCTGAAACCACGCAGCGCGCACCAGGCGGCAATATCACCACCCATTAAACCACCACCGATGACATGTACATGTTTGGGTTCGAAATCGGATTTCTTACCCAGTGTTTTTAATTTTTCCTGAAGGAAAAATACGCGTACCAGATTACGTGCGCTGTAATTGGTGACCAGGCTGGCAACCGATTCGATTTCTTTTTCCAGCATGCGCTTCGGGTTGTCCATGTGGCCTTGCCACAACTCAATCATTTTGTAGGGGGCGGGGTAGTGTTCCTGCAAGGCTTTGGCAGCCACTTGCTTGCGCATCTGCGCCGCAATCATCGGACGAATAATGGAGCTGTTGAGTAATTTGTTTTTAAGTGGCTGTGGTTTGACTGGCGGTTTGTTTTCTACAAAGAAAATAGCAGCGCGTTTTAACATGCGTTCCGGCACCAGATCATCCACCAGCCCCATGGCTTTGGCAGCGCGACCGGCAATCATTTTCCCGGTGAGCATCATGTCCATGGCGGCCAGTGGGCCGGCTTTTTGTATGGCGCGTACGGTGCCACCAAAACCGGGATGAATACCGAGTTTAATTTCGGGCAGCCCAACGCGGGTGCTGGCTTCATCACACATGATGCGATAGGTGCAGGCCAGTGCCAGTTCCATGCCACCACCCAGACAAAAGCCTTTGATCATGGCCACAGTCGGACATTTCATGGCTTCGATTTTGTTCATGATGTCGTGACCGCGGCGTAAAAATGCCGTGGCTTCGGTGCGATCTTTAATCGTGGTGAATTCACTGATATCGGCACCGGCTATAAAACCGTTCTTTTTATCGCTGACAAAAATCACGCCT
>JACPVK010000150.1 GCA_016191795.1 Gammaproteobacteria bacterium | reverse complement strand
TGTTCTGGGTTTTGTTGTTACTTCTGGTGCGTGCCTTGTTATCACAAATGGATGTGCCCACACGCTCGGCGTTTGTGATGGCTGTGGTAACACCACCCGAACGCGCCGCGGCGGCGAGTTTTACCTCGGTGCCGCGTAGTTTGGCGTCGGCTATCAGCCCCTCTATTGGCGGTGCCATGTTTGCCGCAGGCTATTTGGCCATGCCGTTAGTGTTATGCGGTGTGCTGAAGATTGCTTACGATCTTGCTATCTGGAAAGAATTTCGTGCGCATGAAAAAGCGGGCAAGTGAGAAAATAGTGCCGTAGGTTGGGGTGAGGAACGAACCCCAACATAAACTTGCATGCGGTGAAAAACGTTGGGGTTCCTGCGTCACCCCAACCTACGTTTTGAATCAATCGTAATTATTAAACCCTTTAGCTATTCTTTTAATGCCTAAAAGTAAACCGGGTATGGTCAGCATTAACCAGTCCATTGAGCCTGTTGCAGTAACGAATACTTCCGTTTCGTCAGGATAATATCCATAGCCACTGTCATCACGGTAGCTGTCTTCAAGCGGCAGCGCACTTAATGAGGCGTCATCATAGGGGCCATAGGCCAGCAAAAAATCATCGTAATCTGCATCATACAATTCTATGCGAATATCATAATAGCCAGCAGGGTAGCCATCTGTTAACTCTGTTTCTATAGCAAAACTGTCCAGGCTGCTATCACCATTAATATGATAGGTATTACTGCTCGCATAATAATTCCATGGACCACCTTCATAACTGAGATAAAGTCTTGCATAAACATGCGCCGAAGCGTAAATCGTGTCAGCATCCATCGTGACTCTAAAACGATGATAAAAACCGTCATAATCAAAATCACTGATAAGGTCGCTTGATGCATTGTAAATACTGTAATCGTTTGTATGATCGGAATACGAAGCGGTTATGCCAACGACAGTTGACTCTTTTCTGAAACCTTCAGATGACAGTTTTTCATGCGTCACTAACTCGGACTTGGTTAAATTATTATCTCTGATTGCCTTTTCAGGCTCTTCAGATAACAGGTAACTGATTGTCTTGTTACGACTGGAAGCCGGATTTTCTACAGCAAACCCGACTGAAGGCATAGATAAAATTCCCAGCAGTAAAACGGGTGACAGATTCATTAAATTGATTGATGGTATTGACTGTAACATGGAAGCCTCCAGCGCTAGCTGTGTTTTTGTATGGCTTCATTTCAACACGCTTTAGCTGAACGGTAACTGAACGAACGGGTTAGTTAATCAATACAGTGTGATCTGTATTTCAGCCCCGCCAAGATGGCTTCTGGTGATGGTGAGAGTGCCCTGGTAAGCATCGACAATATTACGAACAATAGATAATCCAATGCCGTGGCCGGCTACGCTCTGATCGGCTCGTTTCCCGCGTTGCAGCAGTTCCTCTACCTGATCGTCAGCCATACCCGGGCCGTCATCGAGTATTCTGATGGTTAATGTACCGTCTTGCTGGCTAGCAATGACTGAAATCTGTTGTTTTGCCCATTTATAAGCGTTATCGAGCAGGTTGCCCACTAATTCCATCAGATCGCCTTCATCGCCTTTGAAGTGCAGGGATGCATCGGCCTGTATGGCTACCTTTAGTGATTTGTCCCGGTAAACCTTCTGCAATGACTCGTTTATGCGTTCCAGTACTTTTTGTATATTAATCACCGTACTGCTACTGGTTACGCCAGCTGTTGCTGCTCGTTGCAACTGGTATTCCACTATTGAGTTCATGCGTAGAATCTGTTGCTGCATGTTATCGTTTGATTCCTGGCCTGATTGCAGGCCGGCTTGCAGAATGGCCAGGGGGGTCTTAAGGCTATGTGCCAGGTCACCCAGGGCATTACGATAGCGCACTTTCTGGTCACGTTCCTGTTGCAGCAGCTGGTTTATATTGCGGGTGAGTTGTTCAATTTCCGCTGGATAGTGTTGTTCTATTTTATGCTGCGCACCGTTTTCAATTTGCTGCAATTCTTTACCAACCCGACGCAGCGGCAACAGGCCCCAGCGCAAAATCATTGCCTGGCTAATTAATAACAGGGCGGCCATGGCTAATAGCCAGCCCCATAAGGTTGTCTGGTATTTATCTATCTGCTGGTTAAATGATTCAAGGTCGGTTGTGATATTGAAGGTCATCGCTATAGTTTTTTTATCGGTGATCCATTTAATCCCGTGTGACAGTGAATAATATTCCTTGTTATTGGCCACTGCTTTTGTAAACTGTTTTTCACCGCCATCCAGTGCCGTTATTTCAGGTAGCTCAACACCTAAAATGGAAGAGGATTGCCACAATCTGTTACCTTTATCATCGATTATGAAAGCATAAACGCCGGAACTTGGAACACCTAACAGGGCATCCAGTTCACTGGATGGCATCGTAAGCCTGTTTTCATTAATATCGGCTGCCGCCAGCAGCGCATAGAGCTGACTGGTCAGCTTGTCTCTTAACGCGCTTTCTGTGCTATCGATAAAAGCGCGATTAAGGGTTGCGGCTGTTAAGGTAATAAAAACAATTAAAACAATTGTGGCGCTGACAATGATGCGAAGATTAAGTGACATGAGCAGGCATCCGTTAATCTACCTTGCCTTCACACAATGTGAAGTGATAACCACGGTTACGCAGGGTTTTAATCGGTTTTAAAGAGCCGTCGGGATCAAGTTTCTTGCGTAAACGACCGATTAAAACCTCAATAACATTGCTATCCGTATCCTGCTCATGTGGATATAAATAGTCAGACAATCGAGACTTGGATATCGCTTCGTTCGAGTGCCTCATTAAATATTCCAGCATGCGATATTCATACGCCGTTACATCAATGAGTGCGTTATGACACAACACCTGTTGTGTATCCAGCTTGAGTGTAATGCAGCCACAACTGAGTTCTGTGGTGGCCGTGCCGGTTGCGCGGCGCAGTAAAGCTTTGACACGTGCCAGTAACTCTTCCATTTGAAACGGTTTTACCAGGTAATCATCGGCTCCTGCTTCAAGTCCCTCAACCTTTTCCTGCCAGCGGCTGCGTGCAGTCAGAATGAGTACGGGCAGGGTGCTTTTGTTTTCGCGAAGTTTTTTAATGATCTCGATGCCGGTCATGCCGGGCAGGCCTATATCAATAATGGCGGCATCGACGGGATATTCACTTGCAAAGTAATAGCCTTCATTTCCATCGCCCGTGGC
This sequence comes from Gammaproteobacteria bacterium, assembly GCA_016191795.1. Taxonomy (GTDB): domain Bacteria; phylum Pseudomonadota; class Gammaproteobacteria; order SZUA-229; family SZUA-229; genus JACPVK01. Next base: position 1,817 of record JACPVK010000150.1, on the reverse strand, counting down.
ATCCACGATATAGCTTTCGGTCTCAAGTTGGGTTTGAATCTTCGAGCGTAAGTCTGGTTCGTCTTCGATGATGAGAATACGCATAGTAATTTTTAGTTATGGGTGTTGCCTGTGCTGCTATTAACCAGAACAGTACGTACTTCACCCTTTTCGCTGAGTATTTTTACATGGTATATGCCATCAACCAGTTTTACGGATAGCACTCTTCCGGCGTGTTGCTGTTGTGCAATACTGGCGGCCTGCTGTTTTGAGATATCGGGCGCTTTGTTATGTTTATCTGCCAGGGTCAAGGGTGAGACCAACATAAGCAAACAAATCAGTGGAATAGTTAATAATTTCATAAAGTAATGTCGATAAACCAGTCACACTGCAGTTTACCTTATCATTATTCCTTCGACCAGCCCGATCTCAAAACACCAGGACCATGCCCGTTACACAATATTGCTAACCCCGATTTTCATTTCACCGGTTATTCCCGAATATAAATCCCGAAATTATCCGAGCGCATGCCAAATTCAAATCTGACATGGTCTGATTCCTGTTGATGTTGTACAGGATAACTGTTGTCATATTCGATGGTGTAATGTTCAACATAGGGTCTGGGTGCGTAATGGCTATGATGGTGCTGTACCTGCCAGTCATGACTATGAGCCATTCTATGATGTTTGTGCTTATGTCCTTTAGGTTTATTGGGTCTGTATTGTTCATTATGAACATGTTGCTGGCGGTAAGCAGGGTGGGTGTTGTTTTGTTGCATGCGAGGCTTATTCTCGGCATAAACCTGTTCTGGAGCCAGTGTTATAGATGTAGCCAGAATGCCCAGAAGAGGTAGCGCTTTAAGAGGTGATAAAATATTCATCATTATTCTCCAGTAAGTAAATGAAATCAGATCTGATCTGACGGTGACAGGTTACCGGTTAATAGATGAACGAAAGCTGAACAGGAAATGTATTATAAAGAGGCACCTCACTGGTTAATGCTCCAAAACTGCATTAAATAGACAAGAAATACCGGGAATGACAGCTCCTGCACGACTTGTCCTGAAGTAGGCACCATTCCTTTCTGGTACCTGTTTTCGTGGTGATACCACCCGAACGCGCCGCGGCGGCAAGTTTTACCTCAGTGTCACGTAGTTTGGCGTCGGCTATAAGCCCATCAATTGGCGGTGTCATGTTTGCCGCAGGCTATTTGGCCATGCCGTTAGTGTTATGCGGTGTGCTGATGATTATTTACGATCTTGCCATCTGGAAAGCGTTTCGTGCGCATAGAAATTAAACGAGCCGAAATTAAACGGGCCAGAGCCGAAGGGTATTGTTTTCAAGTGTTCCGCTAGTAAGAGTCAATAACCCTGTTTGGGATGTCATCCCCGAATGCTTTTGTCGGGGATCTCGAATGTTAACCTGTAAGATTCCCGCCAAAAGCGCGCTGGAATGACGATACATGGCTTAAGTAAGTGCCATTCGGGCCAGAGCCACTTAAATATTAGACTTTCTATAATATTGAAAATATGTTGTATTTGTCTCATAGTTATCTTGCGTTCACTTTTAAAAGGTTATGACTTTTTTGAAAACTGATTCCGCTACCAATCCACTGGATAAACTGCCATCCAGTCTCAAGCAAAACCTGGATAAAAATCTCTGTACCTGTATGGATGTTCCCGCCATGGTCATAATCAATACCATTGTTAATGGCGCAACCACGTTAGAAGAAGTCAAGCAGCAAACCTGTGCCGCAACCGGTGCGGGTTGTTGTGTTCATCAGGTTGAGCGATTAATTGAATGTCTGTGTGCACCAGTGCCACGCAGCAGGCGTAGAAG
>JACPVK010000108.1 GCA_016191795.1 Gammaproteobacteria bacterium | reverse complement strand
CCTCCCCCTTGACGGGGGAGGGTTGGGGTGGGGGTGAAAAGCCTCACAGCACTCCACGCATGGAGTGGATTCCCAAAACCCTAATCTTCGCCAAAGACGACGACCACTGCGACCGCATCGTCGATGTCGTGCGCGAAGTGTTCGATGAAGGCAACGCCTTCTGCAAAAAAATCACCTACAAAATCGGCAAGCCCCAAGCAGAAGTCGCCATCAAAGCCTTCCGTACCGATCCGCAATACCGCATCGCTGTAACAGTAGACATGATCGCCACCGGCACCGACATCAAACCGCTCGAATGCGTTATGTTCATGCGCGATGTAAAAAGCCAATCCTATTATGAACAAATGAAAGGCCGAGGCACCCGCGTTATCAGTATTGATGAATTGCACAAAGTCACACCCGATGCCCCCGGCAAAAGCCGCTTTGTATTGGTAGATTGCGTAGGCGTAACCGAAACCGATAAAACCGAAACCAAATCACTCGAAACCAAACCCAGCATCTCCACCGCCAAACTCATGGAGCAAGTAGCAAGAGGCGACCGCCACTCCGAAACATTGCGCGCCCTGGGCAATAGAATGATCCGGCTCGATCTAAAACTAAACGACCAACAACGCAAACGCGTAAACGATTTAATTAAAGAAATCGTAGGTTGTGCTGACGCAGGAAGCGCAACAATCGGAGCAACAGAACTGTTACCACCCACAACACTCACCGCCGTCGCCGCAAACCTAATCCACGCCACAAATGAAGATAAGCTAATTCACGCTGCTTTAAAAGAATTGGGCAAAGCAGACGACGCACAGGGAAGTGCTAGTGTCGCGGGAGACAGGATGTCGGGAGTGACAGTAACCGAACAAGAAATTCAAAAAGCCTTCAAACCCAAAGCCGACGAACTAATAAAACCCTTCCACAACCCAAACCTGCGCGAACTCATCGAAGAGCTGCGCAAAAACACCGACCAACTCATCGACGACAGCCCCGATGAAATAATTGACGGCACAGGTTATGACATAGAAAAAGCCGAAGGCTTAATAAGCAACTGGCAACAATTTATACAAGACCACAAAAACGAACTCGACGCCATTCAGCTCATCTACCAGCAGCCCTACCAAAAGCGCCACCTGAGCTACGAACAAATCGAAAAACTGGCAGAAGAAATCCAACAACCGCCATACAGCATTGCGCCAATAGAAGTATGGAAAGCCTACGAGCAGTTACAAAAAAACAAAGTAAAAGGCGTACCCGCCAAAGAACTACTCACCAACATCGTCAGCCTAATCCGTTTCTCCACCGGCCTAGCAAACGAACTAGAACCCTTCCCCGAATTAGTTGAGCGCCGTTTTCAAAACTGGCTGAAACAACAACAGTTAACCCCCTCTCCCTCGACGGGAGAGGGCAGGGGTGAGGGTGTCAGATTTACAAAAGACCAACTCGCCTGGCTAAACAAAATAAAAGACCAAATCGCCCAAAATGCCGAAATGACGGTAGAAGACTTTAACTACATCCCCTTTAACCAAGAGGGTGGGTTGTTAAAGGAGAGAGAGCTGTTTGGAAAAGAACTAGAACCACTAATAAGTGAACTCAACGGATATTTAATAGCATGAATAATTCACAAGCCGTCATTCCCGCGCAGGCGGGAATCCAGAATATTGGTAGCCTCGTTATATGCATGAAATAATAAATACAGAATTGCCTGAGAATTGGGTAATGACAACACTTGGCAAAGTGACGCAACCTATTGAAAAGGTTAAACCGACTGACGACCCGAATAAAGCGATACTGTATTTAGATATAGGTGGCATAGATAAGGCTACAAATACTGTCGTTGACTATAAAAAATATCTTGGAAAAGATGCGCCATCAAGAGCGCAGCAGGCGATAAAAAAAGGCGATGTTGCTTTTGCGAATGTTCGACCATACCTAAAAAACATAGCGGTTGTACCTAATGATCTTGATGGCCAAGTTGGTTCAACAGGTTTCTGCTTTCTGCGACCTTCTGAGGGTGTGCATAATAAGTACATTTACTATTGGGTATTATCTAATTCTTTTATAAATGACATTACGAAATATCAAAAGGGTTCACGTTATCCGGCTGTAACTAATAAGCAGATTTTGGAGCGAAACATTCCTCTTGCACCACCCGAACAACAAAAACGCATCGTCGCCAAAATCGAAGAACTCTTCTCCCATATCGACGCCGGCATCGAAGCCCTAAAAAAAGCCAAACAACTCCTCAAACAATACCGCCAATCCGTCCTCAAAGCCGCCGTCACCGGCGAACTCACCAAAGAATGGCGCGAAGCAAACAAAGGCAAACTCGAACCCGCTTCCCAACTGCTCGATAAAATTGAGGATGCAAGAAACATATGGATCGAAGAGCAGATCGAAAAAGGCAGTAACGAGGCAAAAAGGTTAAAAACCAGGCTTAAGAAACACGTGTTCGAAGAGTTAGATGCATCGTTAATACCAGAGGGATGGGTATCTGTGAGCTTAACAAAACTTTGCTTGCTTGTGGTTGATTGCCACAACAAGACCGCACCATATGTAGATGATGGTATTCCACTTATTAGGACGTCAAATATTAGAGATGGTGTGATTAACTTTGAGGAAAAAATGAAATATGTAAACCAGGAGACATACGAATTCTGGTCGCGCCGTTGTCCGCCTGAGCCAGGTGATATTCTTTTTACTCGAGAGGCTCCAATGGGAGAATCGGCCATAATCCCTGAAAATAGAAAGGTATGTATGGGGCAGCGAATGATGTTGCTACGTGTAGTTCACGACCTAGTAGATATTAACTACTTACATATTGCATTGATGGACCCTTTGTTCCAAAAACGTGTTCAAGGTTTCAAAGTTGGTGTAGGCGTTCAGCATTTAAGAGTTGGTGATGTTGAAAAGGCTGTGATTGCTCTGCCTTCGCTTGTTGAACAGAAAGAAATTATGCGTGTGGCCAATGATCGGCTCGATGCGATGTCTAGGCTTGAAAACGAAATAGATCAACAATTAGTTAAGACAGAAAAAAACAAACAGTCAGTCTTGGCTCATGCATTCAAAGGGTTTCTTGACTAAAAGAATAGTAACAATGAGGAGGCTCAAAAGTGGATTTTGAAGAATACCAGGCGAGAGCTAGTGAAACCGATCAATTTCCTAGCGATAATCAGAGAGGTGTGTCTATCTCGCTTTTCGGGCTTATGGGCGAAATAGGTTCCTTATTGACAAGTTTCAAGAAACGCCTGCGCGATAAAGGAGCTTATAGAACATTCGATGAGGATGTTAAGGAGGAGATGGGGGATGTGCTCTGGTATAT
>JACPVK010000137.1 GCA_016191795.1 Gammaproteobacteria bacterium | reverse complement strand
CACCGGCTTTTGCCCACTGGCCACTATCCTCAAGAAAACCGGCATGAAACCCGGTCAGGCCTTTAACTAACCTGCCTGCCGTAGGATGGGTGGAGCGCAGCGGAACCCATCAATCAAGTAGCAAGTTCGAAGTAGCAAGGAAAAGCTTTTACTTGCTACTTGCTACTTTGAGATGGGTTCCGCTGCGCTTCACCCATCCTACGAAACTGCGCTTCACCCATCCTACGAAACTACCCATCAGTCAAGTGGCAAGTAGCAAGTTCGATGTAGCAAGGAAAGGCGTTTATCTGTCACTTGCTACTTGCTACTCGAATTGCATTACAGCAATGACGACAACAGCGTCGCGATACCCAGAAAGGAAAAGAAACCGACAACATCCGTCACGGTAGTGAGAATAATCGAGGAAGACTGCGCCGGATCCTGGCCAAATCGTTGCAGCATAATCGGCACCAGCGCACCGGAAAATCCGGCCGCCACCATCGATATCACCATGGCTGCTGCAATCACCAGCACCAGCCCAAACGACTGGCTCCAGATATACACGCCAACGGCCGTGGTGCAAGCAATGGCAAAGCCATTCATCAATCCCACATTCACTTCCTTGAGCACCACTTTTGGCCAGTGACGCAAACTGATTTCGCGCAATACCAGTCCACGCATGGTCACCGCCAGTGCCTGGGCGCCGGCATTGCCAGACTGCCCGGCCACCACCGGCAACAACACCGCCAGTGCCGTATATTGTGCAATGGTGCTTTCAAATATGCCGACGACCGATGCGGCGAGAAACGCCGTCAGCAAATTAATCTGCAGCCAGGGCAAGCGTTTGGCTACCGCAAACACAGCCGGCGACAGGGCACGTTCATCACGGCTGGCACCCACCATGGTTTGTATGTCCAGCGTGGTTTCCTGTTGTACCGCATCCGCCAGTTTGGATTGACGAATCACGCCCAGCAAATGGCCGTCGACGTCGATCACCGGTAAATCGGTGACCGAATCCTGTTGCATTTTTTCCACCACATCTTCGCGCTGCGCCGTGTCCTGCACGGCATCGGCAATCTTGCGAGAGATTTGTGACAATGTCTGTTGCGGGTCCGCCAGGGCCAGATCCTGTATATCCACCCGGCCATCCAGTCGTCCATCCTCATCTTGCAAATACAGTTCGCGCAGGCCGCGTGGTTTACTCAGTCGCAAACGTGTTAACGCGTCGTGTGCCGTCATGTCGCCACGAAACGCCAGCACTCGCGGGTCCATCAACTCACCGGCGGAATTGGGCGGATAGTTCAGCAATACATTGATTTCACCGGCCACCTGAACGTTGAGCAGTTTTTTATAACGTTCGCGCTCCTCTTCATCCAGCCGACTGAGCAAGGCCGCGCTGCGTGACGGCTCCAGCTCGGCCAGTAACTCGGCAGCAGTGGCTTCCGGCAACTGCATAAAAATGGCCTGCTCGACATCGGCCGCCAGGTTGTGCCAGACAGGCACTACCGCGTGCACCGGTTGATCGACCAGCATGGCGCTGACTTCGCGGGCCGGCATGGATTCGATGCGCCGCGCCGCTTCGCGCGGGTAGTCCAGCAAATAACGTAAATTGAGCGCGGCTATCGCGGATGCAACACCGGCATTCATGATTTTTCCTCACGACGTTCCACCGGTAGCAGGCTCACCACTGCCTGGATTAGCCCGGCCACACCGAACCAGTAGGTGCTGGCTACGTCCACCAGTGTATTTTCCGATCCACGCCGGGCAACAGCGTGATGCTCAATGGATAAAGCGCGTTGCAAGGTGGCGTGGGTGATAGCGCCCACCAGACGATTGTCGCGATCGACCACCGGTAAAATGGATGATTCGCGCCAGCCTCGATGATCACGCAGCCCATCCAGCAATGCCTGCGCCGGCACCCGGCCAGGACAAGGACGCACCAGTTGCGACAAGGGGGTGGCGGCATCGGCGCGCAACAAATCGGCCAGCTCAACATAACCCAGCAAGTGTTGTTTATTGTCGACGACGTAGGGATCGGCCACATGGGTTTCATCGGCCTGTCGCACGCGCTCCAGCGAATCACCGCAATTCATATCAGCCGGAAATGCCATGGCATGCGGATCCATCCGGGAACCGACGGTGCCTTCCGGATAACCCAGCAATAATTCGTAAGCCAGCGCAAGCGCCGTGGGTAATTGTGCCAGCAGGCGCATGCGGCGTTCGGCCACAAAATGGCGCAGCAGGGCAACACCGGTCTGGGCACCCACACCACGCAACAGGCCAACGGTTTCGTTATCGTCCAGCTGATTTAAACAACGTGCGCCAGCCAGGGGAAACATGTGCCGCAGCACCGGAGACGCCAGGCGTATCGGTGCCGCTTGCAACAGGGCCGCGGCAGAGATCGGTTCCAGCCGCTCCAGCACGCGCGCCGCATCAGCAGGGTGTGATTCCAGAAAGGCGTAGGAAAGTTCTTCACTGCTAGCCATCGCGCGTACCACTCATCAACAGAACAATCACTTCCTCGTTGAACACTTTGGCCGGAATACTGGCACGACCTTCTGCGGTTTCCAGTACCACGGCGGTTTCAGTCAGTTCCAGAATTCGGCCTTCATAACCGGCCACCCGAACCTGCTGACCAATACTGTAACGCTGCCGCAAATAATGCCCGCCAATCAGGTTGGCGACATAAGAACGCGCACCCAAACTCAGCGCCAGCGCCACCGCGCCCACCAGTGAAATCACCACCGCCGCCGCCAGAATAACCAGGAATGTCACCTTGATACCGATCTGCTCGGCACCGACCAGTATCGCCGTGACCAGAATGCCGACCTGCACAACACGACCAAGCAGTTCGCGTTGACGCTCGCCGGCGCGAGCCGCGGCCGCCTGCACCAGTTCTCGCGCCAGTTTACTCACCAGAAATCCGGCAATAACAATCAATGCGCCGACAAACACCGTTGGTAAATAATCAACAACCCGTGTCAGCCACGCCGTAAATATATGCAAGCCAAGCACCTGGGTGGCGGCGGTAAGAAAAAATAACAACACCGCCCAGAACACCACACTGCCAAGAATTTTTGCCGATGCACTGGGTGTACGTGGCAGCACCGCAGCCGGGCCAACTGTCATGCGTGACAGGGCACGCTCACCAAACAGCGCCAGACGCATGGAGACCAGACGCAACAAATGCGCTATCAGCCAGCCAATCAGTAATAACAGGAATACGCCGACGATATTTGGCAAATAAAGTGCGAGGCGCTCGATGGTCTGCTCAAGCACCTTGATCAGGGCATCACCCCATTGTGAAAAAATATCCATGCAATCTCCGCTAACCTGACCATACACGGCCAAAATAGTGTTATTTAATTTATGTATTGGCGACTGAGTATATCCCAGCTTCTTCCTATAACCACCCTTTAGCCTGCACACAGAATTGTATTCGGCGACACACCATCACAGCGAGCGCTCATTTAAAAACGAATACACACCTGCCAGTTGTGATCAATGCATCATCCGTCACACGCTTCACAATAGCCTGGGTTGCCGGTATCAACAGTTTTACTGGAAGAGTAATCCGTGAATTAAAACAGAATGGATCAAAAAGAAAATCGCACGGCTATCGCGCCCCGCCGCCATCACAAATATTGACGAAAGAGCGCAACAATAATCGAACAGCATAAAATGACAGCAAGATTACAAAGAGAGATTAAAAATTAATACCCACACCAAGAATAGAAAGCTCATCCGATATTCGAGTCCATTCAATAACCAGTTCCCTGTCGGTACCGGTTTCAAATCCCAGCCCGATGCCATAGGAAAAACTGGCCGCATTTTCATCGGGTGCCCAGGTGTTGTTTTTTAATGCATCGGGCTGATCAATCATGGCGTAGGTCAAACCGGCTTTAAGCCTGACATGGGTAATACCCCGGCTTTTATAAACGCCATGTATGGCAAACGTTGTAACATCCCATTCATTCTGCGTAGCCGCACCGGTAGAGCTGATATCACCCGAACCCAGACTCGTGGTGATTTCACCTTCCAGACATAATTCCCGATCAACCCGATAACCGATGACCAGGCCGGCAGCTGACACATTGTCATATTCGTAACTTTGACTGGTACCGGCATCATAACCACTGATATCGGCGTTCATATCCGCCACTTTCACACCAAAATAATAGGCAGCATCCGCTGCATGTGCGGTTGATAACAGGACTGAGAGCCCGGCAACAGACAATATTTTCTTAATCATGACAGCCTCCCTTATGGCAAGGATTTACCATACGAATTTTAGATAGCCTGATGGCTGACATTATTGATCCATATCAGCCATTAACCCTGGGGATGATTGACTAAAAACAGAGGGAGGCAACGCTGGCAAAAATAACCACTGCAGGGATACTGTTCATGAGACGATAAGTGTCCGGGGATTGAAATCATGACTTGTCTCTGTCCGCTCCTGGCCAGAAGCGGAAGTAGAAGGCTCGAGCGGGCAGTGTCTTAAACCACCGCATTGCTGTCTTTTAGGAATGGCTGATATAGGTCGTTAGTCGGTCAATTGCAGACATATTAATGGTTGTGATGTAGAGTCCGACATCGACCCAGAGCGGACATTG
>JACPVK010000136.1 GCA_016191795.1 Gammaproteobacteria bacterium | reverse complement strand
GTGACACTTGAGTGCTCTGGCTAATACTTTGGCGCGTTCTACGCCAAGTTGTACGCGATTGTTTTCAATGGCGGATAAAGTCGATTGCGGGATGCCGGTCAGGGTAGCCAGGTCGTTCTGGCTGAGTGCTTGTAGCTCACGTATTATTTTGACCGATTCGCCCACGCTGACATCAATGTTTTTCTGAGCCTTACGATAATCTTTCATGTTATTTCACTCTGTCATCATGCGCTGTGATAGAAACAATCTGCACCATGATCTGATCGTTAATGATCTTGTATATGACTCTGTATTGTATGTTCAGTTATCGTAGGGTGCGCCATGCGCACCACCTTTAACCACGGCGCACCCTGCTAAATCTTCCGCGCCTGATCAACGGCATTGCCAATGTAATTATCCGGCGTCATCGCCATCAATCTGTCTTTGGCATCCTGCGGTATATCGAGTTTGCTGACAAACGCCTGTATGGTTTGTTGATTCACCGATTTACCACGCGTTAATTCTTTTAACTTTTCGTAGGGTTGTTCAATGCCATAACGACGCATCACGGTTTGTATTGGCTCTGCCAGAACTTCCCAGTTGTTGTTTAAATCATGTTGCAGGGCTACCGGATTAATGTCGAGTTTGTTAATACCGCGCAGTATGGACTGATAGGCAATGCTGCTGTGCGCAAAACCCATGCCCAGGGTACGCATGACGGTGGAGTCGGTGAGGTCGCGCTGCCAGCGTGAGATTGGCAGCTTCATGGCGAAGTGATCAAACAGCGCATTGGCAATGCCTAAATTACCTTCGGCGTTTTCAAAATCAATCGGGTTAACTTTATGCGGCATGGTAGAGGAGCCCACTTCACCGGCAACGGTTTTTTGTTTGAAATATCCAACCGAAATATAACTCCAGATGTCGCGGCTGATGTCGATAAGAATCGTGTTGAAACGGGCAATCGCATCAAATAGTTCGGCCACATAATCGTGTGGTTCAATCTGAATAGTGTAGGGATTAAATTCCAGGCCGAGTGATTCCACAAAATTTTTGGCAAACTGTGCCCAGTCAATATCCGGATACGCCGACAAATGCGCATTGTAGTTACCCACCGCGCCATTAATTTTGCCGAGTATTTTTACCGCTGCAACCTGTTCGCGCTGGCGCTGTAATCGGTACACCACATTGGCCATCTCCTTGCCTACAGTTGTCGGTGTAGCTGGCTGGCCGTGGGTGCGGCTTAACATGGGTTGGGCGGCATGTTCATGTGACAATTTTCGGAAGCTGGTTATCACTTCGTCCATTTGCGTTAACAGAATCTGGTTACGGCCTTCGCGTAACATTAAACCGTAGGCGAGGTTGTTGATGTCTTCCGAGGTGCAGGCAAAGTGAATGAATTCAGAGATGGCTTCCAGTTCCTTGTTGCCGGCAATTTTTTCCTTGAGAAAATATTCAACCGCTTTTACATCGTGGTTGGTGGTGCGTTCGATGTTTTTCACGCGTTGAGCATCTTCCACATTGAAGTGGGTGACGATGTCATTGAGTACGCGCTGGGCATGTTCGGACAGTGCCGGTACTTCTTTTATTTGCGGATGGGCAACCATTGCCTGTAACCAGCGTACTTCCACCAGCACACGGTGACGAATCAGGCCGTATTCACTGAAGATTTCGCGGTAGTCGGTGGTTTTATTGCCGTAGCGGCCATCGATGGGGGAGATTGCGGTAAGTTCTGTGAGTTGCATGATCGCTTCTTTATTTGTTGGTTAAATGTCTGTTGGTCGGCGCTTATGTGGGTCGGCCTTCAGGCTGACATGTCGGGCTGAAGCCCGACCTACAAACGCTATTCAAATTGCAGCTGCGCCTATGGGCGCACGGTTTTGTAGGTCGGACTTTAGTCCGACAAAAGCCGTCGGGTTGAAACCCAACCTACAGAGCCAGGCGCCTGAAGGCGCACCTGCAAAAATCTGTTAGATTACTGGCCCCGGTTTAAGGGCTAAAATCAGTGCGCCAGATTATACAGGCGCAAATCGACATATATAAGGAGTCCGCATGGCGCAGTACCGAATCGAGAAAGACAGCATGGGCGAATTACAGGTGCCAGCCGATGCGCTGTATGGCGCGCAAACCCAGCGCGCGGTGAACAACTTTAGCGTTAGTGGCCTGCCGCTGCCGGCTGCTTTTATCCGGGCACTGGGCCTGGTGAAAGCCGCCTGTGCCGAGGTGAACCGGGATGCCGGTGAACTGGATAGCCCTTTAGCGAAGGCGATTATCGCTGCGGCCGAAGAGCTGGCTGCAGGCAAGTATTACGAACATTTCCCCATTGATGTGTTTCAGACCGGCTCCGCCACCAGTACCAATATGAATGCCAATGAAGTGATTGCGCACCTGGCCGCCAGGGCAGGGGTGACCGTGCACGCCAACGACCATGTAAACATGGGGCAGAGTTCCAATGACGTGATTCCGACGGCCATACACGTGAGCGCGGTGCTGGAGACGACACAGAAATTGTTACCTGCCTTGCAACATCTTAAATCGGTGGTTGAGCAACGTGCCGCTGAACTGGATGATGTCGTGCTCACCGGTCGCACCCACTTAATGGACGCCATGCCGGTGCGTTTGTCACAGGAACTGGGTGGCTGGGCCGCGCAAATTGGTCTGGCCATGGACAGGTTAAAAGCCGTGATGCCTCGCATCAGTGCCCTGGCGTTGGGTGGGACAGCGGTCGGTACCGGTGTTAATGCGCGTGCCGATTTTGGCGACAAAGTGGCCATGGCCCTGAGTCGACGTACCAAACTGGCATTCACCAGCAATCCCAACAAGTTTGAGGCGCTGAGCGCACAGGATGCGGCCGTAGAGTTGAGTGGCCAGCTCAAAACCCTGGCGGTGAGCCTGATGAAAATTTCCAATGATTTGCGCTGGATGAATAGCGGCCCACTGGCAGGTCTGGGTGAAATAGCGCTGCCCGGTTTGCAGCCCGGCAGCAGCATCATGCCCGGCAAGGTCAATCCGGTTATTCCGGAATCGGTGGCCATGGTGTGTGCCCAGGTTATTGGCAATGATGTCACCATCACCATTGGCGGGCAGTCTGGAAATTTTCAGCTTAATGTTATGTTGCCGGTTATCGCCTATAACCTGTTGCAGAGTATAGAAATACTGTCCAATGCCTCGCGCATGCTGGCCGATAAGGCGATAGCGGGATTTACCGTCAACCGCAAAAATATTGAAGCGACACTGGGACGCAATCCAATCCTGGTGACGGCTCTTAATCCGGTGATTGGTTATGAGCTGGGTGCAAAAATTGCCAAAACGGCGTATGCACAAGGTCGCGCCGTGATGGATGTAGCAGAAGAAATGACGGAACTGAGTCGTGAAGAGCTGGAGCGTTTGTTGAATCCGCATCAATTAACACTGGGTGGTATTCAAAAATAGCTGTGAGCAAGCTCTGTTGATTCGCAAGGGAATGCAGGGTGCGCCATGCGCACCAGCAGTTGGTTACCAAATTCAATGGTGCGCGCGGCGCACCCTACTCGAGAGTATCTTCTCAGAATAGCGGGGAAAACCATGGATATGATGCTGGCACGAATCGAAATGCTGAATGAAATTGGCATTGCCTTGTCATCCGAAAAAAATAACCAGCGCGTGCTGGAGCTGATTCTCAATGGCGCCAAAAAACTCACCCATGCCGATGGTGGTTCACTCTATTTGGTAACGGACAATAAAGAGTTGAAATTCGAAATAGTCAGTACGGATTCGTTAGGCATCGCCATGGGTGGCACCAGTGGTAATGAAATAAATTTTCCGCCGCTGCCGTTGTATATCAATGGCGAAAAAAACCTTTCCATGGTAGTTACCAGCGCAGTTCTGAATGATAAAACAATTAATATCATTGATGCCTATGATGCCAAAGGCTATGATTTTTCCGGCACGCGTAAATTTGATGAAAAAACCGGCTACCGTACCAAATCGTTACTGACCATACCAATGAAAAATCATGAAGGCGATATCATCGGTGTGTTGCAGCTGATTAACTCGCTCGATCCCTATACCCATGAAGTCGGCGTGTTCACCAATGAAGAACAAAAACTGGCGGAATCGCTGGCATCCCAGGCGGCGGTGGCCTTAACCAATAAACGCCTGATTGATGAACAAAAGGCCCTGTTTGAAGCCCTGATCAAATTGATTGCAACGGCGATTGATGAAAAATCACCTTATACCGGCGGTCATTGCAAGCGCTTGCCTGAATTGACCATGATGATTGCCGAGGCCTGTGATACAGAAACCAGCGGGCCACTGGCCGGGTTTCGCATGCAGGAAAAAGATCGATATGAGTTATTGATTGCCGGCTGGTTGCATGATTGCGGCAAGGTAACTACCCCGGAATATGTGATTGACAAGGCAACCAAGCTGCAAACTATTTATGATCGTATTCATACGGTTGACACGCGTTTTGAAGTTTTAAAACGTGATGCGAAAATTGCTTTACTGGAAAAGAAAATTAGCGAACAGGAATACGCCGAAAAAATTCGCCAGCTGGATGATGATCGGGAATTTATTCGTCACTTTAATGTTGGCGGCGAATACATGTCACCCGAGAAGCAGCAACGCGTGCGTGATATAGCGCAGTATCAATGGCAGGATTGCAGCGGTAAGGTGTCGGGTTTATTGTCGGAAAACGAGGTAAGAAATCTCACCATCGCCAAAGGCACATTAACACCGGAAGAGCGTCAGATCATTAATAATCACATGGCCGTCACTATCAAAATGCTCGATCAACTGCCATTTCCCAAGCATTTGCGCAATGTGCCGGAATATGCAGGCGGGCATCACGAACGTATGGATGGCAAAGGCTATCCACGCGGTTTAACGCGCGAACAAATGTCATGGCAGGCGAGGATGATGGGTGTCGCCGATATTTTTGAAGCCCTGACGGCGCGCGATCGGCCTTATAAAGAAGGTAAAAAATTAACCGAGTGTTTGAATATACTCGGCAAAATGCGTCTGGATAATCATATCGACCCGGATATTTTCGACGCCTTTATCAAACACAAGGTGTATCTGAAATACGCCACCGAGTTTTTGCCGCCGGAGCAGATTGACGAAGTGGATCACAGTAAAATTCCGGGGTATAACGGGGGTTGATCTGTATTAATGGTAAAGCATAAAGGCAAAGATTTAACGCAAATGAACGCAAATAAAAGAGCAAATAAACGCGAATATATATTTTTCCAAAGATTTTAAACCAGCACCATATCGAGTTTGGCTAGATTAGAAGAAAAACCTAATTTAACAGCTTGAACAACAGTTCCGTATTGCAATACATATCATTTATTCCGCTCTTATTTGCTCTTTTATTTGCGTGATGCACATGGAAGTGCGAATGCCGCAGGCGCATGACGCGCAGGAGCGGCGCATTTGCGTTAAATCTTTTTCAGCTTTTAGCCGTTCTAAAATCCGCCGGCACCGAACCCAGTCCATCCTTGAGCACATAACTGGTAATGCCGCGTTCGTTAAGCAGATAAGAGGCGGCCGAGCTGCGTCGACCGGTGTCGCAATACACGATATAGGATTTACTCGTGTCCAGACTGTTGAGTTTCATGCGTAAAAAAATCAGTGGGATATGTTCACCTCTCCTGATGGCATCGGACGCATGTTCTGCCGGTAACCGCACATCAAGCCATACTGCCTGGCCTGTGGTGACCAGATTTTGTCCATGTTCGAAATCTACCCAGCTCAGTAAGGGCTCGTTGAGTAATTCCAGAAAATCTTTTTTGGATAAACGATTAAGTACGCCATCGGTGAGCATGGTAACGGTGGCATTGCGTTTACTGCTGGATATCAGTGCTTCTTCACCAAAGGTGTCGCCGTCTTTTAGTTCGGCCAGTTTGATGCCGCGAGGTTGATCGGGCATGGAGCGTGTTACCAGACAACGGCCTTTTTTGACGATGTAAAAATAGTCGCCTTCTTCACCCTGTTTGATAATGGGTTCGCCGGCTTTGACCGGTACCGACTGCATGCGCATGAATATGGCCTGTATATTGGCAGGCGGGATGCGATGAAATGCCTCGGTTTGTAAAATGCGATTCATCCAGTCGTCTTCGCCACTACCGCTGCCAACGCCAAATTCCTTGACCTGATAGTTGCCGGTTTGATCCCAGGTAAGCATCACGTCAACCAGGTCGCCATCAACCTTGAAAACAGTTATATCGGTTCTGGATTTTGCGGTAATGGTGCGCGGTAAAATATGTGCAATGGGGTTAAGTCCATCGGTACTGCCGGCTTTAATGGTTTTGAGTACACCGCTGTCGCCGAGTAATTCGATGTCGCCCTTCAGCAAATAAATCTGGGCGTTATTCGTGTCACCTTTTTTGAAAAGTATTTTGCCGGCGGCAATTTCCTCAACTTTGGCATGTTTTAGAACTTCCTGTAAATTATCCGGATTCAGCGCATTAAGTGGCTGGTAGCGAGATAGCAGTGTGACATCAATGTGTTCACTCATTTGCAAACCTTTGCAGCTCAGATAAGTTTTGTTTTTTTATAAACCCGCTTGACCAGTCTATAACACAAACTAGCCTTCTGTGATCTGGTCGGTAATATCAACATGCAGCTTGAGTACGGTACCAGGCCTTAAAATTTTATTACCGATGGTATTCCAGCGCTTCAGATCGTTAACCGCCACGTTGAATTTTTGTGCGATGCGATAGAGTGAATCACCATGTCGTACTTTGTAGGAAATGGTGCGTATGGTTTCACCGGTAATATCGACGCGTGCTCTGGGTGTGGTGGTTGGTGTGGCTGTTCTGGCTTTGCTCCATATCACCAGGTTCTGGCCGGCGACCAGGGTGTCGCGGCTGGCCATGCCATTCCATTGAGCGATTTCCTGTGTCCCTACGTTATAGCGACGTGACAGGCTCCAGAAGGTGTCGCCCGCCTGCACGGTGTGAGTGATTTTAGTGCCGCTGCGCTGGGTGTTTTGCAGGCTTAGTTTGCGCTGCTCGGCGCTCAGGCGGTAATCAGAGAGTTTGCGGCTGGCCACCGGAATCATCAGGTACTGGCCGGCACGGATACTGTGGTTGGTACGCAGCTTGTTAATGGTTTTGAGGTTGTCCATCGATACCGCGTAACGATCAGCAATCTGGCTCAGGGTTTCACCCTGCCTGATCTGGTGACGTTGCCATTGCATACGATCCTGTGGTTCCAGCTCGGCCAGTTGCTGGCGGAATGGTTCGGCGTTATCAACCGGCACCAGCAAATAGTGAGGGCCATCCGGGTCAGTCGCCCAGCGATTGAAGCCGGGGTTGAGGCGATAAAGTTCTTCGATGTTCAGGCCGGCCAGTTCAGCAGCCAGTGCTATATCCAGTTGTGAGCCGGTATCAACGCGTTCGAATTGTGGAATGTCCGGCAGGCAACGCAGGCTGATGCCATAGCGTTCGGGATCACTAACGATACGCTTGAGTGCCATTAGTTTGGGTACATAAGCCTGGGTTTCTTTTGGTAAATCCAGGTTCCAGAAATCGATTTCTTTATTTTGTGCGCGGTTGCGCTTAATGGCCTTGCGTACATTACCCGAACCGGCGTTGTAAGCCGCCAGGGCGTGGGACCAGTCATTGAATTCGCGGTTGAGATTATCCAGATAACGCAGTGCCGACTGGGTGGATGCGTAAACATCCCGGCGACCGTCATACCACCAGTTTTGTTTTAGCCCGTAGAGTTTGCCGGTGGAGGGAATGAACTGCCAGATACCGGCAGCGCGGCCATGGGAATAGGCAAAGGGTTGAAAGGCGCTTTCGACTATAGGCAGCAGCGCCAGCTCGGCAGGCAGGTTGCGTGCCTCCAGCTCATTCAAAATGTAATGCATGAAAGGTTCGGCACGGTCGATAACACGTGCCATGTAATCCGCGTGGCTGACATACCAGTCGAGTTCAGCCTGCAGGCGCGGGTGATTGTCCGGGTCGTCCATTTGCATGCCATCGCGCAAGCGGTCCCACACATTGGTGTATTCGTTTTGGTAGTCTTCGGGGTTAATCGCAAATTCGTCTGTCGTGATGTCTTCGGAAAGGCTGCCCACTATGTGAGTATTGGGCTGTATGGCTTCGGTCGTGTCGATAGCCGAGGCTGCCGGGCCGGTGGTAGCGCAACCGGTTACCACTGTTCCTGCGAGCAGTCCGCAAAATAGCCAGATACCGGGATAGCTTTTTGTTTTTGAAGTTTTATAAATCAATGTCTTGCCAACTTTTTCTAAAATTATAATGAGCATACGTTTACAATGTTGCTGAGTGTAATTCAAAGCCCCCCTGTTTGCATGATGAATATCGGATTAATCACCTATGAATGTCGCAAAACAACACGTTGAAATGTATACCGATGGCGCCTGCCGCGGCAATCCCGGCCCAGGCGGATGGGGTGTGTTGCTGCGTTATGGTGGCCACGAAAAGGAATTGTGTGGTGGTGAGGCCATGACGACCAATAATCGTATGGAACTGATGGCGGCGATCGCCGGGCTGGAATCGCTCAGCCGTCACTGCGAAGTCAAACTGTATACCGATTCCAAATATGTGATGCAGGGCATTACCGAGTGGATAGATAACTGGAAAGCCAAAGGCTGGAAAACCGCGAGCAGGCAGCCGGTGAAAAATGTTGATTTATGGCAGCGACTGGATGCCGCCCGAATACGCCATGAAGTCAAATGGCATTGGGTGAAAGGGCATAGCGGTCATGCCGAAAACGAGCGTGCTGATGTGCTGGCGAATCGGGGGATTGATGAACTGGCGAATGGACGTGTAGAAAATTAATCCATGTCAATGTGGGAGCGGGCCTTGCCCGCGACAAAAATATAAAAGAATGAGTCCGCAAATAAACGCAAATAAACGCAAATGAACGCAAATGAACGCAAATGAACGCAAATGAACGCAAATAAAATATTTTTTCGGTTTTGTGTTTGTAGGTCGGTCTTCAGACCGACGCTTCTATGCAGGCATTGAGAAAAAGAGTCGGTCTGAAGACCGACCTACAGAGGTGGCAACCTGAGTGGCGTAGGGTGGGCACTGCCCACCTTGCTAAACATAAACTGTAGTAGCGGGCGGGCATGGCCCGCTCCCACAAGGTAATACAATGTTACTTGAGGTTTTTACAGACCTTCATCAGTTTTTCGCGTACCACCGGGGCTACCTGATTAATGATTTTGTTTTCACCCACCAGATTTAATACCGCAGCCGGGTCCATAAAACCGACCGTGATGGTGCCATTGGCTTCTTCGCGCAACAGTACATTGCATGGCAGTAACAATCCGATATCCGGATCTGCATCAATGGCCTGATGTGCGTAATTCGGATTGCAGGCGCCCAGAATCTTGTAGCCGCTGCGATCAATATTGAGTTTGGCTTTCATCACCTTTTGCACATCGATTTCAGTCAATACGCCGAAGCCTTCTTCCATTAATGCGGCGCGCACTTTGGTATCGGCATCGGCCATGGTGGTTTTTAAATTGGTGCTAAAGCTGTACATGTTGATCTCCCGGTTAAAATGAGTTGGCGCATTTTAACATGTTAGACATCGACCAGTTGCCATACATCATACGCGGGTGTTTCGTAGGGATGTGCCCGTTTCATGGCGGCTATCACGGCACGGATAAGGGATTCTTCACACACCATTTCGACTCGATACTCTTCCACGGTTGCTATGACCCCTTGCTGGCCGATAAAAGGCTGGCTGTCCTGCAAGGGCCGGAACTGGCCTTGCCCGGCGGTCTGCCAGGCACAGCAATCATAATGGCCTATGCGTCCGGCACCGGCGGCAAACATGGCCATTTTCACGGCTTCCAGATGTGTGGCAGGAATAAAAATACCGATTTTGTACATGGGTATCTCCAGGTTAATGTCTGTAGAATACAGCTCTCATTAATCATTCGTTCACATGCAGATCAAAAAATCAGTGAATGCATGTGTTAATTATTGGTGTATTTGAGCAACATATTTTTGAATCAATCGAGAGAAAACACAATGAGCGACGAAGACGGCCTCCAGCTTTCACCGCAATTAATGCAGGACTTGCGTGACACCCTGAAAAAACACGATGCACGTTGCAGCGACGATGTGCTGGCCATGCAATATCTGGTTGCAGCAGCCGGTATGATGTTGTCATCTTACGACAATGCCCAGATGAACAAGCACGATGCCTTGCATGATTTATCCGGCTTTATGCATCATGTGTATGACTATATGGAGCAGGAAAAAGTAAAACGTGCGGCACCACCTCCGAAAGATGCTATGGGTGTGTGGAAGCCTGGTAAATAAAAAATCTTGACGCAAAGGCCGCTCTCGCGCTTCTCGGCAACTGCTCGGTCTTCGTTCCTGACGCGACTCTACCGATTCCATCCATGGAATCGTC
>JACPVK010000059.1 GCA_016191795.1 Gammaproteobacteria bacterium | reverse complement strand
TCGCCAGATCCATCATCGCTGTAACACCGTAACGGCCTTTGGTTGAAAGTCTCATAGCACCCTCCTGGGGGAATTCCTGAGTGATTTAGTAGGAAATTATCTTAACCTACTAAAACAGTCAAGTATTACCTGGGGGATAGATGCAGGCCCCGATGGAAAATACAAGTGACTCACAGCGCCGTAATGAACCCTGAAAGCCAGCTGTGACAAGCCTTAAGTCAATCCCGCCCTGGAATAGACAAGCGCTATACACCTTTAATAAATTTGTGGTTAATTCCCAGTCATACCCAATCTGTCCCTGGAGCCGGCCAGCACCCTGGCAGGCGTGAAATTAACTGAATATAAATTTCCAGGCTGATAACAGCAGACTAATACCGCTTATTCATAAGTAATCGATAGATATATTGAATGGTGAATATAAGGACACAACAGGATGCTGCGTATTAGCTAATACTTTGTGCAACACAACGATAAACATCAACCCAGCTCAGCCAGCTCTCGATGCATTTCTGCAGGATCAACCAGATTTAATTCCAGCAACCGCCGCAGATGCGTCAATCCCTCCAAATTTATATTTTCCCAATGGACACCCCAGTGATCATCCCTGACGTGACTGATGCGGGCAGCCATTTGAATTGCGGCACCCTCTCCCAACACCAGCTCCACATCATACGTTGCTTTCATGTCCGGCTTCACATCCGAGGGCGCTAACAACAACATGCCCTTGAGCGAAATATCCAGCAAGCCACAAGGCCAGCTTTTGCCGTTTTTTGTCATGAGCACTTCAGCAATAAATGGGATGCGCTGGTACTGGCGACGATTGTTATTGGTATCGGTCACAGGACGACTTCCTTCTGCTGGATTTCAGAATCGGAACAACAGAATGAGTATAGAATCACCCACCTGAAATCGCCCGAAAAAATCCACATCCCCTCTGCGACCATATGCCAGGCCTGATATAAACATTAACCAGGCACGTCGAAGCCACAGGAATTATCGACGCATCAAACAACCAATCATTTTATTAACCAGATTGCCCCGTGGCAGAAAAAATACCGGTTTGCGTTTGCGCTCGCCAATACGCTGCCACATCAGGGCCAGACCTTCATGCCTGGCATCCTTTTTCAGGCCATTCTGCAAAGCCACTACGGCATTGCGCCGATTATTCAAAAACCATTCGACTCGCGCCAGATTCAAATACAGGTCACCATCCCTGATGTCTTCTGAAACGGCGGATCGACAATACATCACACCATCTTTCTGTCCCTGCAATGCACGGGCAATACCATAGTACGAAACATAACGCTTAAAATTAGGATGCTTGTCGGTAACCGATGCCAAAGCATGTGAAAAGCACTCCACGGCACGATCCACATCGCGTGATTCCAGGCTGGTAATACCTTCAGAAAATGACGTGTGACAGGAACTGTAATCGTTAAAAATTGCGGCAATAAACATTTGCATTCCTCCGTGAAAACCCACCTCACATCAAACTGTGAGGTGGGCATGCTGTTACTGACCGAGCGTGATGGATTCCTTATTTTTCTCGATCAATTTGTCATTGATACCTTTTACCTTTGCCAGATCCTGTATCGATTTAAACGGGCCGTGTTGTTTTCGGTAATCCACTATTGCCTGTGCCTTTTTTATACCCACGCCGTTTAATCCTTCTGCCAGTGTTGCCGCATCGGCTGTATTGATATTGACATTACCGGCCCATGCCAATCCACCTGACAACAACATAACCGCAACCAAGAGTGCTTTGATTATTTTCATCTTCATTCCTTTCAGATTAGTGTTAAGGGAGGCGTAACCTTAAAAAACCGATAGTGACGAATGTAAGCGACACTTTCTGAAAGACAGGTAGGACTTTTCCTTGCTGGTGCGTAGTCATACGCCTCCTGGAAGGGGGATGCGAACAGACAATAGATTGTGAGGCTGGCGTAAGCAGACAATGAAGATAATTGCTCGGACGAGAGGATTTAAACCTCCTGCCACATGCCGCCCCCCAGAGTTATATTTCTATGTATTTCAATAACCTAATTATTTTTGTTTACGGAAAACCGGCGAATTAATTCGTTGAATTTATTGATTATCAAGTTCGTATTTACGGACAGTTTTTAATGCACACTCCAACCTTATCCGAGCATCAACAGCTTGACTGATCATCCATATGGTTATAACGTTTGTTATAACAAAGGAGACGCGCCATGCTCAAAGTCAAAGTCACAACAGTTGGCAGTTCAGTAGGCATCGTTTTGCCCAAGGAAGCCCTCGGCAAAATGAAAATCTCCAAGGGTGACACCCTGTATCTGGTGGAGGGACCTGACGGCTATACCTTAACGCCCTATAACCAGGAATTCGAAAAACAGATGGAAGCGGCCGATAAGGTCATGAAACAGTACCGCAATGCGTTGCGTGAATTGGCCAAATGAAAAAACGCACGCCGATATGGATGTTGGCCAGTGTCGTCAAAGCCGTTCATCAAGAGTTGATTGCCACCCATGGCGGATTACCCGGAATCCGGGATGAAGCATTACTCGAGTCAGCCCTGGCACGCCCGTTAAATCTTTTTGCATACACACCCGCCGTGAGCATGGCTGAACTGGCCGCATGCTACAGCGTTGGATTGGCC
>JACPVK010000149.1 GCA_016191795.1 Gammaproteobacteria bacterium | reverse complement strand
TCACTGACGCGTGAAAATGCCATTAAAACCCAGATCGCTAATATTGACGTACTGACACAGCGTTTCTTTGTACCCATCGAACTCACGGTAGATGCCAGCAACAAACCGGTATTCAAAAACTATGAAGCCATTCATCTTAACCCCGGTGATTTCGGCAACATCGTTTATTTGCCACAGGATGCAAATAAAGCAATTTCCAAAGACCTGGTTATTGCTACAGCGCTTGCCTCAAGCGCTTTCCCGGTTGCATTTGGGAGGGTAATGCTGGATGTATGTGAACAAGGAGCGCTGCAAACTTCAGCCATTTGCCCCCAGGGATACTTTGCAAGCAGTGTGGTTTATGTCGACGGCGGTATTTTTGACAATATTCCACTGAGTACAGCACGCCTGCTTGCTGAAGATGAGAAAGATGAAAATGGCAAACTTCGGGTTCTGCCCTACAACAAACCTGTCTCCTATATTTATATGAGCCCAAGCAATCTGCGTTTTACCGATAAGCGCATCCCGACTGATAGCGAATCCATAACACCCGGCGCCGATAAAAAATTAAGTTACGGCATTCTGGATCAGCTGGGATTTATTGACGACACCATCAATATTGGTATGGGCAGTGAGCTTTACTCAACGTTAAGAAGCTATGACTGGAATAATGTTGACGCCAATGAAACCGACCTTCAAAAACGCTACCAGAACCCGTCACAAAAAACGCACCCTCGCAAACTCTTACTCACCAGTCGTGGTACACCGCTAACGGCAGACTACCTCTCGCATTTTGGTGCATTTGCCGCTCGTGAGTTCCGGGAGTATGACTATTATGCCGGTGTTTATGATGGCTTTTACAATACTGCCAGGTCTATCTGTAACAGTCGTCGGCAAACAGAGCAAAACAGCTCCGCATGCATCACAGGCATCATGCTGGAGCTTCACAAAAAACTCGAACTGAGCAGTGATAAAAATGCAGCCTATCTGTTTGCGCTTTTGTACCAGCAGGAATTTTGCGAAGCCAGCAAAGTAGATGCACTGTGCTACCAATCCATGCCCGATAAGGAAAACTCTCTCCATGTATTACACCGGGCCATGAATGATTCCACCAACCTTGATTTTAATGCCCTGCTCCAGTCACTGCTTCCTGACAGATACGCGTTTAAAGATGCTTCGCTGCATAAAATGATGCTCGCTGACAGCATGTGGTATATCGATTATGCAAAAGCCATAACGGATCGTATGCAACAACTCGAAAGTCGAACAAGCAGTGGGACTGAACAGAAAAAGCTGATTTCATTATCAAGCTACATTATCAACAGCGTCGATTCAACAGAAGATGATTTTGTATGGGCCGTAGCGTCAGCGCCTTCGCATAGAAATAACTGGGTATATCTCATCCCCGATGAAATTGGCTTCGATGTCAGTCAGTCCGGCAGTGTCTTTACCTACCGCATCAAGGGTGAACCATGGATAGATCAGATCTACCCTGAACTTGAAGCCTCGCTTCATTTCGTTTCAGACATCACTGACAAAAATAATTTTGCCCATGGCGGGATAAATCTGAGAAAGCGTGTACCCGGAGTTTTTGGATTACCTGTATCATCAGTCGGTATGGGTTATGGTTATTACAAGGATTTCACGGCCACCCTGACCAGCTTGCAATGGGAAGAAACACCCACCAATGAGCGAGCCATTATTAATATTGGTATTTTTGCAGACAAGTTCAGACTAACCTACGGCCAGAAAATACACGGCAGTAAACGAGAACGCGATGCGTCACACATGATCATCCTGAGCCTCACAGATATAAAGGGATTATTGTACTGGTTGTTTTAATGCACGCACAACAATCAGGTGTCATGACAAAATGCGGAAATAGACTTGTGGAATATGTATTATCAACTGTTATGTGCAGAATATGCAAATGAAGAAATTGCTATTTGTTTGTAGTGAGAACAGGCTAAGAAGCCCCACTGCGGAAAGAGTTTTCTCAGAATACAATGACATTGAGGCTATTGGCGCAGGTACAAATAGTGACGCTTCTACACCTGTTACTGGCGACCTTATAGAGTGGGCTGATATTATTCTGGTTATGGAAAAAGCACATAGGAATAAAATATCAAAAAAATATAAAAAGCTATTAGGCAATAAAAGGCTTATCGTTTTAGACATACCTGACAATTATGAATTTATGCAACCTGAATTAATTCAGTTGTTAAAATCTAAAGTATCAAAAGTTGTTCGCTTATGAAAGTGTGTGCACATAACACGTCAATTATGTACGCACGCACTGCGTGCGCGCTCGGACGCCGCAATAAGCGCAGCACCGCATATTTTTTTAACGTTAGAGCTAAACCAGAGAATTATCCTGATATTAAGATACAGCCTTAAACATCTGCAGTATAATTGGATACACGGGCTTTACTTAATCCCACATTAATCACTACTCGTTAAGGAATAAAATATGGTCACTTCTATTATTTTAATTAACGTGAATCGCAAAAAGGTAAATGAAATAGCTGAACAATTGGCAGCTATTAACGGGGTCTCTGAAGTCTACTCGGTCACCGGCAACTTTGATCTGGTTGCTATTGTACGGGCACAAACGAATGATGAGCTGGCGGATCTGGTGACACACGAACTGGTTAAAATAGACGGGATTGAAAAAACCGATACCATGCTTGCATTCAAGGCTTATTCCAGACACGATCTGGACGCTATGTTCTCGGTATAAATCGCCAATACCCATCGACAGGCATTGCGCATAAAACAGACAGCTTGCCTGCAAAATCAGCTCGTATTTATTTACATCAAAAACCGCAAGATTCGGGTCGAACAACGCCACGCTAGCCATCATACTATCCACGCATGAACTTTATTTATACGGGGATATATGCGCCGATTCATTAAACCCTCGATATCCGATGTCAACCATTTTACAGGCCTGAACTGCCATCGCACTACGCTGCTCTGGCGCAGAGTCCAGAGTACATGTATCGTGATCCAGACAGGATACGCACGCACAAACATTCGGATATTTAATGATGGCATGCCTGAGGTCAATATAAATGTCAGACTATGACCGTATCGCAAGGGCCATTGCATTTATTACCTGCCAGGCAAAAGCACAACCAACATTAAATGAGGTGGCAGCGCATTTACACATGAGTGCCTTTCATTTTCAACGATTATTCAGTCGCTGGGCAGGTGTCACACCAAAACGTTTTTTACAGGCACTGACGGTGGAGCGAGCCAAACAGCTGCTGAGAGAATCGAAATCATTAGTCGAAGTTTCAGATTCTGTTGGACTGAGTAGCGGGTCACGTCTGTATGATCATTTCGTTCAGCTGGAAGCAGTAACTCCCGGCGAATTTAAACTGGCCGGGGCAGGTTTATCTATTGATTACGCGCTGCATGACACACCATTTGGCTACGCCTTTATTGCCATCACGCCTCGAGGTATTTGTAATTTCTCGTTTCTGGAATCAACTGACATGGGTGAACCATTGAATGCGCTAGGTAAAAAATGGCCACATGCCAGCTTACGAGAAAACAAACACCGCACCCAATCCATCATCAATGCCCTGTTCAATATACAAAAGAAAGTAGACCGCCCCTTATCGCTGCATGTTACAGGCACCAATTTTCAAATTAATGTCTGGAAAGCATTGCTGCGAATACCACCAGGCATGGTGACGAGCTACTCTGACATTGCAGCCGCCATAGGTCATCCAAAATCTGCCAGAGCCGTGGGACTGGCTGTAGGCGCAAACCCTGTTGCATTTCTTATACCCTGCCATCGCGTTATTCAGCAAAGTGGCGCGCTCGGCGGTTATCACTGGGGCATAATACGAAAACATGCTATTCATGCATGGGAGTCTGCGCGATCCGATCAATCAGATAGCCTGGATTAGCGAGTAACACCTTATAATTAAAACAATAAAGTTTGACATGCCTGGCTTCGTCATTTGCTCCAGGAACAATAAAGGTCAGAGACAAATGGCACTTACTTAAGCACAGAAGCGACTGAATGTAGGAGCGGGCCATGCCCGCGACCAGTATAAAAGAAAAAAGCCTAACCACAGACGACTGCACGGATGCAGGAGGTAGAGCAACGCAGGAGCAGTTGCCGAGGACACGGAGGTCACTGAAAAAAACAATCGGATATTCCTCTGTGCTCTCTGTGTCCTCTGTGGTAAATGCTTTGTTGGTAGCGGGCATGGCTCGCTCCTACAGTCTTAAGTAAGTGCCATTCAGGTCAG
>JACPVK010000148.1 GCA_016191795.1 Gammaproteobacteria bacterium | reverse complement strand
CACGACTGCTTGATCAAAAGCGTAAGACCACAAATGAACGCTAATAAACGCAAATACGGCAAAAGATTTTCTTTTTCTTGGCGTTAATTTGCGTTTATTTGCGGACTCATTCTTTTAAAGTTTTGTCGCGGGCATGGCCCGCTCCTACACCACTTGTTCTTAAGTAAGTGCCATTCGAGTCTGACCCGAATGGCACTTTCTTAAACGGGCGCCTGTTTATTTCACGTCATTCCCGATGCCATCAAGTTAATGCGCATCAACTGTCATGCTGAGGTGGCGCCGTTCTGGTGCGCACGGCGCACCCTGTGACAGCGAAACTTCCTTAACTTAATGGCATTGACGTCATCCCCGACTGCTTTTGTCGGGGATCTCCTTGCGATTGGTTCTTCAGTGAAAAGAGGATTTTATGCTTTCTATATTAGTGATTGTTTGTATTATTCCGGCTAAAAAACGCCACGTTTCTTATAAATAAATAATTTCGCCTTGATTTCTTTTGATTTGGATCAATACAAAACAATTCTTTGAGATTATCGTCAACAAGATAAATATTAATTCCCTCA
The DNA here is from genome assembly GCA_016191795.1 of Gammaproteobacteria bacterium. GTDB lineage: Bacteria > Pseudomonadota > Gammaproteobacteria > SZUA-229 > SZUA-229 > JACPVK01. The sequence continues at coordinate 7,957 of JACPVK010000148.1, read as the reverse complement.
TTAGACAGTATGTCGACGATGACTATGGATCAGTTTCCAAAAGCTTAATCGGATTCAAATCCTTATTATCCTCCATGGCTGTCGTGATACAGGAACAAGAGCCTGGAAGCGTGCAATAAATAATCCCGGTTTAGTGCAGTTATCCATCGCTTCAACAGGTAACCTTTTTCTCAAGAACGTCATGAAATGAAATAAAATAAGTATCATTTAAATCACGTTAAATTTTATATAGCAATGAATACAGGGTAATAATTAATCCGAACAGAAATAGAAGGAAGCCGCCATGAGAATCAGACTGTGTTTGATTATTTTCTTTTCGGTCTTCACTATTGGATGCGCTACGTCGGAATCTAAAAATACAGGCCAGACCAGCTGGGTACTTACAGCTGAGAAAAATGATATAAAGCAATTCGTTGGTGGCAGTATCGGGACAACAGCGGATGATGTATATCTCACTGACACGAAAAATCTTTACAACATCCGGGAAGGCAAGCCACTGCTTGTTGCAAAAACCCCGCAAGATGATGCTTATCTGCAATTAGCGCCCGGTGGCAAAGTATATGCCTGGTTAGTCCCCAACCCAGCCTGGCAAGGGTTGTCTTCAATTCAGCTCATGAGCATGCCTTATAAAAAGGTGAGCGAGCTACATCTCGATGAATTCCCATATGGATTCGGCGCATTAATACTAGGCTATGAAGGCAATATTATTGTAGGTGTCTCGCCGCTTGACGACTGGCAAGGGCTTACGGGTCGGTTTCAATTCACATTCTATAACCGTGAAGGCAAGTTGCTGAAGAAACTGATTCTACCCAAACCATACACCTGGGTCCTTGATCCGCTGGGCAATGCCTTGTTATTGCTCGGTACAGATGATGCTATAGCTTTTGACGCGACCGGCGAGAGGCTCTGGCAAATAAACGGGCGGTTCAGGAAAGCGGCCATTGCTGATGCTGGCAAACTTGCTTTGTTAAATCCGGTTACTCATGACGATATTGACAAGGTGCTTATCTATACAGGATTAGATAAACCAGTAAGTCTTCAATTGCCTACACCTGTTCATCAGTTATCACTTACACCAGACGGTAAGCTTGGTGTTATTGTCGGTGATAAAGCGCGTTATTTTTTGATGGATACCCACAATAAAAAACTTGATGAGGGAGCGAAACTGGATTTACCAGGTGTTTCGTTTATCTCTGATATTCAAATACTGAATAAAAATACGTTTGCTATTGGTCTGTTGCATCGCAGTGGCGAGCCACCCCTCCACACATGGACCACAGGAAGCATAGTTACTGTTGATCGTGATGGTCGCGTTATTTTCAAAAAGAGTTTCATGATCCGAAAACCACTTGCCGCTTTCCCGAGTATCACAACCAGGTACGACACAAAAATGTTTATTGGTCGCACAGTAGATGAAGCGGTATTTGTTGATTTAACAAAGCAAGCATCGCAGCAGAGGTGAATATCATGCAAAAGGGATCACGCTTCACCATGCATTCAGCCGCAGTACTGGTCGTACTTATGGCTAATTTATCAACCGAGGTGTTAGCAGAACACGGCTGGCCTATTGATACTGTCAATAGCGAACACCCGATAGGCAATACGATGGGCGAGTTTCAACATTATGGTGCTAACCGGTACCAGCATACCGGACATGATATTCTGGAAACGCCTGTATCGCCCATGACACGTGTTACTGCCAGTGGCATTGTTAGCCAGCTAGGTGATGTCGTTGCTAGTCGCTACAATGGCACAACAATTGATGGTGTTGATGGCGTGACATATCGATACTGGCATCTTGAGCATGGCAGTTATGATGTTAATTTTGTAAATAATTTTAACAACGGGACTTATGTGGAGGCGGGCGATGCCATTGCACAGCTGGTTACCTGGACATATGGTGATTTTCACCATTTACATTATGATCTTCGTCGTGGCACGGATTATCTGAACCCCATGGCGTCTATTACGCCAGACCCGGATACAGAGTTTCCCGATATTCAATCCATAAATTTTGCTCGGGACAACAGTGATCCCTGGGTGCAGTTTAATCCGGCAGCTGCAAATGCCTGCACTGTCGTTAATGGCGCTGTGGATATCATTAGCCAGATTTCTGATCGCAACAGTGCTGCATCCACTCAAGGTGCGGCGCAGCTTACTAACTGGATATATAACCTGCGTTGGCGAGCCTGTGCGAATAATAATCCGGACTGCAACTGGATTGATACGCGGCCATTTGACACGCTGCCAGTCGCCTGGGGTAATGCAGAAGCGGATGCGCAATTCAGCAATCGGGCGCCGTGGGACAGTAGTTCTGAATATTGGACCAATACCGTTATGTACGGAATAGTGACAAATTGGATGGCAGGAGTACCCAATCAGAATGGCAACTGGAACACTGCCGCTATTGCGGATGGTCGATATTCAGTTAGTGTAGAGGCGACAGATTTTGCCGGCAATGTTACAACTTATAATGTAAAAGCTTGTGTTCAAAATGGAGTAAATTGTATTCGCGATCTCACCATTAGAGATGCGAATGATGATACGGGTGCTGTTCCTTATCCGGGAACAGAAGTGGGAGCCAGTCCAGATATAACCGTTAATTCAGGCACGCCTAATCAGGACATTAAAATCACCACCGGAAACGCAAATGCAATCCAGGTAAGGGTATGGAATTACGGTAACTGTAATATACCTGCAGGGACTAACTACACAGTATGTATTGGCTGGGGAGAGCCCACCAGTGAAGCAGTTCCACGCCCGCTTCCTGCTGCACAGAACATTAATTGCCAGGCACGAGTTGTACCAGCCGGTGGTTGGGCGTCAGGCTCAAGCCTGCTAACAAACTTTAATTGGGCACCTGCCACAGGAACTATACCTGAAGGCGACTATGCTATAGCGGCATGGGTTGATGGCGCACAAGATCCAGTGCTTGATACATTTACAGTTGACCGTGATGATAACCGCGCACAGCAAAATATTGCGTTCGGCCCGCCAGTGGCGGTATGCATCAATGGTAGTCAACGTGAGCGGAGCTGTACAGTTAATGGGCGCCAGGGAACGAGAACAGACACTTGCGTTAATGGAGCATGGGTGTTGGGTAACTGTCGAATTCCAATATGTATTGATGGTGATGAACGTTGGAAAAGTTGTTGGTTAGGGAGCAAAATGGGTTGGCAGCGTTATGTTTGCAGGGATGAATCCTGGCATTTAAGTGGTGGTTGTGTGTCATATATTCCCTGAAACACAATATCGTGAGGAATTTATTTAAACACATAACGAGGCTGTATAAAAAGCACAAAATTAATTAAATTAGTATTGTTTATGAAAATACTAAATATTTGAAACATGTATAAAACATCATCCCGGCTAAATGAAAATCAATAGGGAAAATCAATAGGGTCAGACTCAATGCCATTAAGTTAAGCAAAGAATTCAAGGCTCCCTCTCCCGCTGGCGGGAAAGGGTTGGGGAGAGGGTGAGAAATTTCAAATGCTTAAACACCCGACCCCAATGGCATTGGGGTCAGACTCGATTGAATACATGCCCTCAATCAAATAAGCTCAGCCGCAGTTAATAAAACTAACTGGAAAAGTATTTCCAATGGCACGCCTTCCCCGATTTGTCATTCCTGATCAACCACAGCACATCATCCAGCGCGGCAATAACCGTGACATTATCTTTGTTCGTGATGAAGACTATGTATTTTATATTAAGAAATTAAAACTCGCGTGTGACAAGCATCGATGTCAAATACATACCTATGTGTTAATGACCAATCATGTGTATTTATTGATGACGCCCTGCACCGAACCAGTATAGGTAAAGTCATGCAGTCGATTTGATAGTCTCAGAGCAGCAACCAATAAAGGATGGGTGCCTGTGAGTGATCGTTTCAAGATTTTCTTAACGTGGGTGTCCTGTTAATTCCGTTCTTAACGTGGGTGTCCTGTTAATTCGTTCCTTACATGGGTGTCCTGTTAATTCCTGTTATTCCTGTTTTAACGTGGGTGTCCTGTTAATTCCTTCTGTTAATTCCTTCCTATCAAACTCAGCACCTCGTCCAACTATCCCCACCTTTATTGATTCATATTAAAACCGGCCTCATCCGCAGTGGCTACTATCCAGCCATACCCATCATCCTTTCGGATAAAGACATGTGCCTAGGTATACCCATGCGAATTACAGCAGTCGATGGCTTCATCGCGCATTGCGAGGCCAAGGGTGTGCAGCGGGATGTCAATCTGTTTATGTTGCAGGATGAGCCGCTGCAGGTGGATGACTATGTGATGGTGCACATAGGTTATGCCATTCAGAAGATATCGCATCAGGATGCACAAACTGCCTGGGAGCTGTATGACCAGGTGCTGGCAGGGGAGACTTGATATGCACGAGCTGGCGATTTGCGAATCATTAATGGATCAGGTTGAGCGGATTGCGCTGGAGCGTAATGCCCAGTGTGTGACCTCGATTGTGATCGGCATGGGCCCCTTGTCCGGGGTTGAAGCCCAGTTACTTAAGCACGCTTATTCCATTGCCAGTACCGGCACCGTGGCCGAGCAGGCCGAGTTGATTGTTGAGTCGTTACCGGTGCGCGTTAGGTGCAATAGTTGCGGTGCTGAATCTGAAGCGCTGGCGAATAAATTATTGTGTAAAACCTGCGGTGACTGGCACACCACTGTCATTGGTGGTGATGAATTGATGTTGCTCAGTGTCGAGCTGGAAAAGCCGGATGAGTTATCGGCTGAGGTTTTGCATTAATAAGGCAGTAGATTTAAGAGTGTAGGAGCGGGCCATGCCCGCGACATCGCAGGTAAAAACATATCTATCAGGGCATGCAAATAAAATAACAAATTCTTTTCGCTCTATTTGCGTTTATTCGCGTGCATTTGCGGACAAGTCTTTTTATTGAAGATGTCGCGGGCATGGCCCGCTCCCACAGATGCTTTCATTAAGCTTATATGGTTTGAGGAGTGTTTTATGTGTGATACCTGCGGTTGCAATATTACCCACGGCAATGAAAGCCTGATCAAGCCGGGCGGGAAACTCGCACGAACCAAAAGCGGCAAAGAAGCCGTAACGGTGTTGCACAGTTTGTTGCAGGAAAATGATCACACCGCGCACCATAACCGCGAACATTTTGATCAACATAATGTACTCGCCATTAATTTAATGTCTTCCCCCGGCGCGGGCAAAACCTCTTTGCTCGAAGCCACTATTCAGTTACTTGATCCCTCCATTCGTATTGCCGTGATTGAAGGCGATCTGGAAACCGAAAACGATGCCGAGCGTATCCGTAAACACGGCGTTAAGGCGATTCAGATAGCCACCGGCAGTGCCTGCCATCTGGACGCGCACATGATTCACCAGGCTTTGCACAACCTGGAACTTAATGAATATGACGTGGTGTTTATCGAGAACGTCGGCAACCTGGTATGCCCGGCGAGTTTTGATCTGGGCCAGCATCATAATGTGGTGTTGCTGTCGGTGCCGGAGGGTGACGACAAGCCCTCAAAATATCCGGTGATGTTTCGCAGTGCCGATTTAGTCATGATCAGCAAGGCGGATTTGTTACCCATACTCGATGATTTTAAATCCGAACATGCCAGACGTTATTTGCAGGATATTGCCAGCACCGCACCGGTGATTGAATTATCCGCCAAAACAAAATCAGGCATGACGCAGTGGCTGGACTGGATTAAGCAGCAAATCAGCAACCGCAAAGATTATCTGAAACAACATCCGGTGCAGAGTGGTCATGCGCATCAACATGAACATGAACATCTGTCGCAAAGGCGCGAAGGCGCAAAGAACACAAAGGTTATTTCTGATAAGGCTATACCCGAGACAGGATCGCCTCTGTAACTTATTAATATCCAACGCAAACGCGCGAAGGCGAAAAGTCTGGTAGGGTGGATAAGCATAGCGCATCCACCAGAGTACTCGGCGGATGCGCTGCGCTTATCCGCCCTACATCCAAGATATTATTTCTCTGTGGCTAATTAGCCTCCAACGCAAAGGCGCTAAGATGAAAAGAACGCAAAGATATATACAGGTAAGGCAATCCCAAAAAGAGAATGATCTCTGTGTTTTATTACTGAAAAATATTTCTTCACAACCTTTGCGTCTTCGCGCGATGCACACGGATGTGCGAATGCCGTGAGCGCAGGATGCGCAAGAGCGGCCTTTGCGTCATATGTTTGCCTTTGCCTTGAGAGTACAACCGAACATGACTATTAGTGCAAAACAATGGCTGCAACGCATTCATGAATTGCCCCACCAGGGCAAGGTAAAAATCATGAATGTGTGCGGTGGCCATGAGCGTTCCATCACCATGGCCGGTTTGCGCAAGGCCTTGCCGGATTATATTGAGCTGGTGCCGGGCCCCGGTTGCCCGGTGTGTATTTGCCCGGAAGAAGATGTGTTCGAGGCGATACAGCTGGCGTTAAATGAAGACATTATTCTGGTGGCCTTTGGCGACATGCTGCGTGTGCCGGTCAATGTTAAAAAAACCCAGGCGCGCAGTATGGAGCAGGCCAAAGCGCAGGGTGCGGATATTCGTCCCATTGCATCGCCCACAGAAGCGGTAACGATTGCCAGACAAAATCCCGATACACCCGTGGTATTTTTTGCCGCCGGTTTTGAAACCACCACGGCGCCGGTAGCGGCGATGATGGTGGAAGGTGTGCCGGATAATCTTTCGGTTTTATTATCCGGACGTTTAACCTGGCCGGCGGTTGCGATGTTGCTTGAATCCGGCACGCCGGGATTCGATGCGCTGATTGCACCGGGCCATGTGGCCACCATTATGGGCCCGGAAGAATGGCAGTTTGTTGTCGACAAACATCACATACCGGCAGCGATTGCCGGATTCAGTTCCGAGAGTTTGCTCGCGGCCATGTATTCCACATTACGTCAGCTAAATGAGCAGCGCTATTTTCTGGATAACTGTTACTCGCAACTGGTAATACCCGGTGGCAACAAACTCGCGCAAAAGTATTTATCACAGGCCATGCGTGTTTACGATGCCAACTGGCGCGGCATAGGTATTATTCCCAAATCCGGTTACATACTCGATAAAGCGTATAGCCAGTACGATGCCAGAAAATTATTTCCATCCTATGCCGATGATGCACGCAAACGCGCTGGTGAAATGCCGCCGGGTTGTGACTGTGCGCAAGTGGTACTGGGGAAAATTTATCCCAATCAATGCAGCTTGTTTGGCAAAGCCTGCATGCCGCGTAATCCGATAGGTCCGTGCATGGTGTCGGATGAAGGCGCGTGTCGCATCTGGTGGGCGGGTGGCATGCGCGAATCCGCCCATAAAACGTTAAACGAGCAGGCGCTTGGCTAAGCGGTCATTAAAAATAAGTGTGCATCAAACTCATCCGGCGATGGCAGCCAGGCAATTATTATTGTCAGGTCAGGTACAGGGTGTTGGTTTTAGACCTTTTATTTATCGGCTGGCCATAGAACACAATTTGGTTGGCTGGGTTAGAAATTGTGTGGGTGTGGTGGAGATTGTTGTTCAGGGGCCTACGCATAGTCTGGATCATTTCATTGCCGATATTTTTCTAAAAAAACCACCGTTAGCCAATCCGCTACTGGATGCCAATGCGCCAATAGCGATTGCGGATTTTACACACTTCACTATCCTGCCCAGTTTAAGTACAGGCGAGGCACACATCAGCGTGCCGGCCGATTTGTTTTTGTGTGATGACTGCCTGGCGGAATTAACTAATCCAGCTGATCGTCGCTACCGTTATCCCTTTATTAATTGCACCCAGTGCGGGCCGCGTTACACCTTGATTCGCAGCCTGCCTTACGATCGGCCCAATACCACCATGGCTGGTTTTAAATTATGCCCGCAATGTCTGGCGGAATATGAAAATCCCCTGGATCGACGCTTTCATGCGGAACCGGTTGCCTGTCCCGTCTGTGGGCCAGAATTGTCATT
>JACPVK010000147.1 GCA_016191795.1 Gammaproteobacteria bacterium | reverse complement strand
CCATCACGGGAGAAGCCGTTAAAAGTTAACAGGTACTGAGCACCATCCAGTGAAAAAGCAATATTGTCCGGGCCACTGAGTATCTGTGCAGTATCAAATGAAGTTCTTCCACCATTGACTGTGTTATTAATTTGCAGCTGGTATTCAATTGGCAGCAGTGAAAGCCCATCCAGTGTGAGATCCATTTGAAAATCAATATCAACAATACCGCCGGAGAGAACAGTACGCTCATTAGTATACGTAAAACTGCCCAGTGAAAAGGCCGTGCCCAGTGTCACTGGCGCAGCCGGTCCGCCATCTACACTACCCACCCCGTTAAACCAGAAGTGACTTTGAATGATTTCCTGGGTAAGCAGGCTTTGTAACGGATCAATACCCCAGCCAAAATAACCAACCGAGTCCGTCGTGGAATTTAGATTGGACGGCAATTGCTGGGCAGGCGTTGTGGCGTCATCCTGGTTATAAGTGCGGTTGAAAAAGTACGCAGAGGTTGCTGATGGATCATTGAATGAGCCAATAGCTGATACAGAAAGTGCACTGGCAGACTGACTATTCAACCCGGCAAGGACCAGCAATCCAGTTAGTAGAGGCTTGGTAGCGACGTTCATTCATTTATGCCCAATGTTTAAAGACCCTTTCCGAAAGCAGCAACATATATGCCACGTATCCAAGTCATTGAGACTATAGACAATTTATTTATACGCCCTTCATTTGGGTGATTAAGTGTAAATTATCCTGACAAATGAGAGGCTGAGTCGCGACAAATCAAGGGGAATCACTGTAATAAACACTCACCATCCCGAAGACTGAGACATTTTGTGATGCGGTTTAGATTTTTTGTGTAAAGAATACTGACATTATAAATAAGAATTTAATAATAAATACTTATGGAAGTGGAGCCTGCTCGTACATATCCCTGGATAAAATTTCCTGTAGCCAGCCTCTTTACCAAACCAGCGAACTCAATCCCTGACTCGAATGGCACTTAAGAACAAGTGGTGCAGGAGCGGGCCATGCCCGCGATTTCTGGATCAAAAGCTGAAGTCCGCAAATGCGCCGCTCCTGCGCATCTCGGCAACTGCTCCTGCGTTGCTCTACCTTCCGCCATCCATGGCGGTCGCTGCATCGCGGCATTCGCACATCCATGTGCATCACGCAAATAAACGCTAATGAAAGCAAAAGCATTTGCCGAGATGCGCAGGAGCGGCGCAGTTGCGGACTCATCCTTTTATAGTTTTGTCGCGGGCATGGCCCGCTCCTACAGTCTTAAGTAAGCGCCATTCATCCCTGACTCTAAAGTAATTTATTACAGTTATTTTATGCATTACAGACCGTTATACATTCTCCTGCCATGAGAAAGACACAGCCCTCTCTTACTACACCAATCGCCGTCAATTATTTTTTTGCTTTATGACTCAGCTGACTTATTTATCTCCGATTTAATTTCCATATTGCCGCACTCTGCCATGCGCTCGTAAACGGCATAGTGCTGACGCAACAGATTGTCGTAATAAGTTTGCAAAGCGCCGCCATCTTCATCCATTTCCTGTAACAAACCGCGGAAGCGTGGTTCATTTTTTATAAACTCACGATACGGCACAGATGGTTTGGGTGAATCCAGCGACATCGGATTCTTGCCTTCCTGTGCGCGCCGCGGATCGTAGCGAAATAATAACCAGTGACCACTTTTAACGGCCAGCTCCTGTTGTTGATGTTGCTGACTCAAATCATAACCGTGTTCACCACAGGGACCATACGCGATGATGATGGATGGACCATCATAGGATTCTGCTTCGATGAAAGTTCGCAAGGTGTGAACATCTTTTGCGCCGTATGCCACTTGTGCCACATACACATGGCCATAACTGATGGCGATTTGTGCCAGATCTTTTTTACCGGTGTGTTTTCCGCCAGCCGCGAATTTTGCAATGGCACCGCGTGGTGTCGCCTTGGACATCTGGCCGCCGGTATTGGAATACACTTCGGTATCGAGCACCAGTATATTCACATTACGTCCGGTGGATATAACATGATCGAGACCACCAAAGCCAATATCATATGCCCAGCCATCACCGCCAATAATCCACACACTTTTCTTCACCAGATATTCCGCCAGACTTGTTAACTGGCGTGCTTCGGCCGTATCGATTCTTTTGAGTTTTTGCTTTAGTTTTTCGATACGGTCACGTTGCGCAAAAATATCCGCTTCTGTGGTTTGGTGCGTACTGATGATGGCATCCGCTAATTCAGCGCCCACTTTATCTTTCATTAACTCCAGCAATTCAGTGGCGTGTTCGGCATGTTTGTCGATGCTGACGCGATACCCCAGTCCGAACTCGGCATTATCCTCAAACAGGGAATCGCTGCACGCCGGGCCACGTCCATCGAGATTTTTGCAATAAGGTGTGGTCGGTAAATTACCTCCGTATATAGACGAGCAACCAGTGGCATTGGCCACCAGCATACGATCGCCAAACAACTGGCTGGCCAGACGAATGTAGGAAGTTTCACCGCAACCAATACATGCCGTGGGAAATTCAAACAACGGTTGTAACATCATCGCGCTTTTCATGATATTGGTTTTTAACAGGTGTCGATCGTACTCAGGCAGGCTGAGGAAAAATTCAAAGTTGAGACGCTCCTGGTCTCGCAACGGCGCAATGGGAACCATTTCCAGCGCACGATGACCGTCCACTTTTGAAACGGCTGGGCAAATTTCCACACACAATTTACAACCTGTGCAATCTTCAGGTGCTACCTGATAACTGATATGCAATCCCTGTTCGTAATCCTTGCCTTTAACCTGCACATGTTTGAAAGTGGGCGGCGCATTTTTCGTCAGGCCTTCGGCAAATAATTTGCTGCGAATAGCCGAATGCGGACATACGAACGGGCATTTACCGCAATGTATGCACAGCTCTTCATCCCATACCGGAATTTCCTGTGCCAGATTACGCTTGTCCCACATTGCCGTACCGCTTGGCCAGGTACCATCATTGGGCAATGCACTCACCGGTAATTTATCGCCGCGCCCGGACATAATTTCGGCAATTACCTTGCGGACAAACTCCGGGGCACTGGCCGGCACCTGTTGCGGCATTTCGAGCGTGCTGGTTACCCTGGCAGGCACCTCAACCTTGTGCATATTGGCAATGGTCTCATCAATGGCCTGCCAGTTGGCTTCAACCACGGCACTGCCTTTTTTACTGTAGGATTTTTCAGCCGCGTGTTTAATTTTTGCTATGGCCACATCACGTGGTAATACGCCGGATATGGCAAAGAAACAGGTTTGCATAATGGTGTTAATGCGATTGCCCATGCCGGTTTGCCTGGCAATGGCATAGGCATCAATCACATAAAATTCAATTTTCTTCTGAATGATTTGTTGCTGCAGTTTTTTGGTGAGCAAATCCCAGACTTTATCCGGCGCAGCCGGCGTATTGAGCAGGAACACGGCGCCATCTTCCGCGTAATCCAGCATGTCGTATCGATCCAGGAACACCGGTTGGTGGCAACCAATAAAATGCGCCTCGTTACTACCGATTAAATAGGGTGAATGTATGGGTTCAGGCGAGAACCGCAAATGCGAGATCGTCGCCGCACCGGCTTTTTTTGAGTCGTAAACAAAATAACCCTGGCCATAAAGTTCGGTTTCTTCACCCAGGATCTTGATAGTGTTTTTGTTGGCGCCCACAGTGCCATCGGCACCCAGACCAAAAAACATACAACGCGTTACACCTTCGCCGGCATCGGTACGGAAATTTTCATCCCATTCCAGACTGGTGTTCGTTAAATCATCCGTAATGCCAATCGTGAAATGATTTTTGGGTTGCGCTTTTTTCAATTCATCAAACACACTTTTTATCATGCCAGGCGTAAATTCCTTGGATGACAAACCATAACGCCCCCCCACTACGCGCGGGAATGTTGTGAACCGGCTGGTACCGCCACTAAAGGCTTCACTGATGGCTGTCACCACATCTTTGTAAAGCGGCTCGCCGTCAGCACCCGGCTCCTTGCAACGATCCAGAACGGCAATTTTTTTTTCTTTTTCAGGAATAATATTCAGTAATT
>JACPVK010000146.1 GCA_016191795.1 Gammaproteobacteria bacterium | reverse complement strand
TCCAGTGGAATAAAAAATCCGGATTGGTCCTCTGGTGTTACCAGAAGAGGTTCGACAATGGGAGTAATTGTATTCGTATCAACAGAGTAATCATCATAGGGACTGCTCGGTGAACGATATGCATTGGTATCATACCCCAGGCCTGCACTCACACTTGCATTAACCGACACAGCCTGCACAACAGGACTGGCAAGGGCCACAATAACAGCCACACTCAATACATGCTTATTCATGGTTTTCCTCGCTTGTTTTCAATACGTGTTAATAGTTTTTCAGCCTTTTTCAAATTCGGCTCCAGCGCGAGCACCTTGCCAATCATGCGCTCGGCGTCATCCAGCTGATCTTTTTGATAATACACACGCGCCAGGTCATAGCGCGCTTCAACATTTCTGGCATCGATGTCGAGAATCTGTAACAACAGGGTCTCGCTCTCGTCATAACGTTTTTGTTTGTATAACAAACTGACAGCACGTTCGCGGGCCTTGACATGCTCAGGCTCGAGCTCAATAACATGATTGTAGGCATCCAGAGCAGCATCGATGTCGCCTTTGTCACTCAATGCAACAGCCATATTCATCCACGCCAATAAATAACGCGGTTTCTGCTCTACCACTTGCTGGTATTGTTGAATCGCTTCATCCAGCCGTTTTGATTGCGCAAGACGTACTGCCAGATTCAATCTGGCCTGGTAATAAGCCGGTTCATAACGCAAGGCTTGCTGATAGGCGTGAATCGCTGCTGCATCATTCTTTTGAGCTGTATGGATTACACCCAGATTGAACCAGGCGCGGGGGTAATCCGGCTTGAGTTTTATGGCACGATTCAGCGCGTCCACCGCCTCGGCAAATTGTTTTTTATCCTGTCGTGCCAATGCGATGTTGTACCAGGCCTCGGGATATTGCGCCTGTTGTTGTAACGCAGTTTGATACGCCTGCAACGCCTTATCAGGCAACTTTTGCGCACTGTAAACCAGGCCAATGTTTAACCAGGTCTCAGGGCTGGTATTCTGATTCAGCGATAATACTTTCTGGTAATAACGCAAGGCTTCAACATAATGTTTCTGGCTGGAGTGAATGCGGCCCAACTGAAAATAGGCACGCGAATTATCTGCATCCTGTTCCAGTAATGCATTGAGCAACTCCATCGCTTCCTGCTCACGCCCCTGGTGCACCAGCATATCCGCCAGATCAAACTGTGCTGGCGCGTAACCAGGATGCAATTGCAGGGCGGAACGAAATGCCTGCTCTGCTGATTGCACCCGTTTATATTTCAAATAAGCTCTTGCCAGCTGGACATAACTGGATGCGGCAGTGGGCATCATATCGCGCGCTAGATCGTATTCATGAATCGCGGCATCCGGCTGGCCATCGCGCTCATACCACTGCGCCAGTTCCAGGCGCGCGCTGACTGATGCCGGATAAAACCGGATGGTTTCTTCCAGCGTGGCTTTAACCAGATTTTCCTGTCTGGTTTTTTGATAAGCCTGTGCCAGTTTTAATAACGCTTTGGCGCGACGATCTCCGCCAGCAAGGCCGGCTGCCTTCTTCAGATCAACAATGGCCTGCGCCGTGTTGCCTAAATCCATGGCAACTCCGGCACGGTTAAAATGAGCAGGGTAGTGATTAGGATTAACTAAAATAACCTGGTCGTAATCAGCCATAGCCAGTTGTGGTTGTTTGAGCTTATCCAGCGTCAGGGCACGATAAAAATAAGCGCTCATGGGTGGCTGCGGCGTAGCGAGTAATTTATCGAACAGAATTTTTGCCTGATCATATTGTTTCTGCGCATAACTCAGGCGCGCCGATAACAGTTGCGATAATTGCGAATTACCCGCCGTCGCCAGCAATGTCACCTGCTGCTCAACTTCGGCATACTTTTCAGTAGCCAGCAGTTCGATACCTTTGAGATAAACCGGATCGCGGTAAGCATCCAGCTCCTGGCCTATATCGCCGGTTTTGTCAGCCCATTCCGAAACATCAGAGATGCCCACCTGGATCACCGTTACTTTTTCTGCATCGGACAACGCTGACAAATGAACGCTCAATATACCGGCATAAATCGCAGCGAACACCAGCAAAATAGGCAAAAAACTTTTGCTTACAACCACCATCAATCGCTTCATGCGTTCACCACATCAAACAGAGCCGGACGCAAACCGCAATCATTGGCCAGTTGAATCGCCAGACCAGGACGCGCGTTGACTTCCAGCACTTTCGGGCCTTCATCAGTTATCGCCAGATCCACACCCAGATATTTCAGCGGCAAAATTTCACCACAGCGTTGTGCAATGCGTAAACATTCTTTCCAGTCAGGCAATTCCAGACCAATCAAATTTTCACCATGATCCGGATGCAAAATAATCGGCATTCCCGCATGAATGGCATGCGTTGAACGTCCGGTTTTCAAATTAATACCAACGCCCACCGCACCCTGATGCAAATTGGCACGGCCACCCGACGCTCTGGTTGGTAATCGGCACATAGCCATCACCGGTTTATGCTCCAGCACAATCACACGTAAATCCGCCAGACCCCATGGACTGAGTTTGTGCAGCAACGGTGCCGGGCGCAAACGCTGTTCAAAAATAGCGAAGTCACCCAGATCAAATGAATGCGTTCCAAAAACAATGTCCGCCACATGACGCTGAATATCCAGCACTGTCCAGAGCGTGCCGGAAGGCGAATACCAGCCGTGTTCATCACGCCGCGTAATCACCACGATGCCACCGCCGCCACTACCCTGCGCAGGCTTGATCACAAAGTCATCCAGATCTGTCAGCATCTGGCCTACCTGTTGTGTTTGATGAAATGACTCAATTACAAAATAACTGGGTGGCACCGGCACGCCTTGCGCAGCCAGTAATTGTTTGGTCAATCGTTTGTCATCGGCTGTTTTATAAAACTTGCGCGGATTGTAGCGATAAATAAATTCCAGGTTACGCTGGTTAATGGACAACACCTGCTGCGACATCTTGCGCCAGTACATTATTTTCTTTAGCCAGTTCATGGTTGTTGTGCCTCTCGGCCAAAAATCAGTTTGCGGAAACGAATAAACTCCATCAGACGCAAACCCACCCATTTACCCAGCCACAAATTAAGCGCAATCACCACCAGCAACATTTCTGGCAATGCCATAATTAAACTTTGTAAAAACAGCGAATCCATTACGACATAGGCAGCACTGATAACTACCATTGTCATCACTGTCATGCTCCAGACTTTTTGTGAACCCTGTTCTATTTCGGTGAGGGCAAATCGCTCGGCTGTAATCGCCAGAATGGCAATCGGAAACAGCGACACATGCGCCAGGTCAAACAAACCATAATTGACACCTGTCACCGTCATAGCCAGCATGATGATAACAACTACCGTGAGCATGATGGCCATCTTGGGCGAATGCAAAAGCTGCAGCCAGTCAAGCCCGCGTCGCACCCATGCCGCCGCCAGCACAATACTCAGAAAGCCGACCAATCCCCATAACAACCCGGTTTCACGTGCTGCCGCCGCAATCAGTGCCGGCAAAAAAGTGCCAAAGGTTTCCAGACCAATGACATTGCGAAACACCACTGTCACTAATGCACCCAGGGGAATCATCAATAATATTTTCAACAAATTCTGTGAAATACCGACTTTCTCAAACACGGCATAGATGTTGACACTGTTAAATAATGAATCGCCCAGTGCTTCACCCACTTCATTACGCGGTATTAATCGCTTATAGGTAGAAAACACGTAACTGAAATTGATATTGCCACTGTGTTTAAACAACACTTCATCACCGTAATACAGCGCGATATAATTTTCAGGCAGTTCCGCGAAATGATTATTGATGGTGTCGAATGGCACCCAGTGACCCGAAATAAAAACTTCCACCCATTGATGCGATGTGCGTTTGTTGCCGGTGGTCAATACCAGGCCGCCCACCAGACGTGCAGGCATATTCAGTTTGCGCGCGAGAGCCACAAACGCACGGCTCTTGCCGTTGCAACTTGCTTCACCCAGTTTTAATGCCGTTATGGCATCGGTAAAACCGGAGAAATTCCGATTCTCCAGTTTATGTTGCAGATAATTATGTATGGCCTGAAGTGTGGGTAACACCTTGAGTTCTGAATTGCGCGGCAAACCCAGACGCTGATAAAGAACATTTTCGATTAGCGGATCATGTACCTGAATACCTTCTTCCGCCTCCAGATAAACATCCAGCCCGGCAGGATAACTTTCAGGAATGGTTAACTCTGGCAATAGATCATAGCGAACGTGCCTGGCACTGACATGATAGGTATAGCTCAGGTATTGATGGCCGTTAACATTATCCGCCTGCCAGCGCGCGACGCGATTCAGACCTTCGCTAACAATTTCAAGATTAAATACGCCGCCACTGTTCTGCTCATCAAATATACGTTGCCGGGAATCGTTTTTAGGTAAAAAAGTGGCAATATTTATGTTGTTACCATAACCATCCACTTCAAACAGCGTCTCAACCTTGTAGCTAACGTCCGGAATCAATGACTGCAATGGCAACTGTACAACGTATAACTTGTAATACAGCGATCCGGCGGGCACCGCCAGCATTAACAACAATAATGCAATATATACCAGCCTGGCTCGATTCATGTGAGGTGAACGCTCTATTATATTTTTTCGGAGAATAGCACAGACACTTTTAATCCACCCAGTGCGCTAGGTCCCAATTTAATAAAGGCACCGTGCATATCCGCAACCTGCTTTACAATTGAAAGTCCTATGCCACAGCCGGACTCCTCAACATTACCACGATAAAAACGCTCAAAGACTTTCTCATAGTCTGCCTCTGCGATCCCGGGACCACTGTCGCTAATACTCACACAACAATCACCACAGCCAAATGTCACGGCAACCTGACCATTGCGCGGCGAATAACGAATGGCATTATCCAGCAGATTGCGTAATAACACGCGTAACATAACCGGATGACCATGCATGGTAATTGCATCAACTTCATCCACAGCAAGGTCAATATTTTTTGTCGCTGCCTGGGGTGCCAGTTCAGCAGCCACATCAACGGCAAGCTGATGCAAATCAAGTGACTGCCAGTGTTCCTGCAATCTATCCGGCTGCATTCTTGCCAGCGTCAGTAATTGTTCAACAACGTGGCTGGCACGTTCAACGCCCACTTCAACCTGCATCAGAGCATGCGCCCGATCCGCCTCATCGCGCGAACTGCGTGCCAGCTGCGCATGCGTTTTTAATGCGGCCAGTGGTGTACGCAACTCGTGTGCCGCATCTGACGTAAAACGTTTTTCTTTATCGAATGATTCATTAACGCGTTCAAACAATCGATTGATTGCCTGCACCAGCGGCTTGATTTCTGCCGGCGCGTTTTCATCCTTAATGTTTGTGAGATTGTGCAAGTCACGATTTTTGACATCTTCGGCAACACGCATAATAGGTTGCAAGCCACGACCTACAATCAGCCAGAGCAACCAGGCCAGCACCGGCATTAACAACATGAAGGGCAACATCAGGCGCTGGATAATTTTCTCCACTAGTTCCATCCGCACGTCATAACGCTCGGCGGCCATGACCAGGTATTCCCTGTCATAACTCCACATACTGAACACCCGCCAGGGGTAGCCTTCAATAGTGGAATCACTATAACCATGTTCCTGTTGCGTCAGCGGTTCAAACTTTGACAACCCGGAATGCAAAATTAAATTTCCGTGTTTATCCCAAACCTGAAATGCCAGTTTCAATTCGTAATAATGACCAAGATCGCTGGATTCAAGCGACGTCACCACGTCGTCATCCTTTAACTTGTCCAGCCGCAATTTATTTTGCAGAATAATATCCTGCATTTGATCAATATGCCCATCACGCACTTCAGCAACTGCCATGCCGAGCATTAATCTCGCTGAACGAGACAACTGGGCATCAAATAATTCCTGCACCTCATAAACACTGGCACGATAACTACTCCATATGGCAAGACCGCCAACACTGGAGAGTATGAGCAGAATAGATACCAGCAGATATTTTCTGAGTGACATGTATATGTTTCTGTAGGTGCGCCTTCAGGCGCACATTAAATAAGCGCGCCTTAACGCGCACCTACAACGATTATTTATCAATCATATAACCCACACCACGTATGGTGCGAATGAGTTCGCTGCCGAGTTTTTTTCGCAAGTGATGCACATGTACTTCCACGGTATTACTTTCAACCTGCTCGCCCCATTCGTACAAGCCTTCTTCCAGACGAGTGCGCGACATGACACGTCCGCGATTTTGCATCAGCTCCAGCAATACCGCATATTCACGCCGTGACAGTTCAATAACGGTACCCGCCAATGTCACCTGATGCGCCGCCGGATCTATTTCAATTTCGCCGTAAATTATTTTAGGATCAGCGCGGCCGGCAGAGCGCCGCAATAATGCGCGGATGCGCGCATAAAGCTCATCCAGATCAAATGGTTTGATGAGATAATCATCCGCGCCAGCATCCAGGCCAGCAATACGATCTTCCACCGCATCCTGTGCGGTTAAAATCAAAACCGGTACCGCATTGCCCTTGCTGCGTACTTCGCGCAATACATCCAGGCCATGCATTTTAGGCAAGCCCAGATCCAGTACCACCACGTCGTAATGTTCATGCAACAAACTGTTTGCAGCCGACTGACCATCGCGTAGCCATTCAACGGCAAAGTCCTGCTGCTTCAGGCCATTACGTATGCCATCACCAAGCAGACCGTCATCTTCTACCAGTAACAAACGCATGTTTTATGTTTCCTTCTTGTGAACAGTGTCAATGGTTATGGTGATTGCTTAAGCAGGCCTTAAGTAAGGCCGATAATTATCGAATTGACGCGACTAACGGAGTAAATAAATTTCCAGTTGCTAAGTTCATGTTAAGAAACCACCCCTAGTCTAGTCTGCAATTATCGTTAAACACTGAGGATAGTTGTTCATGAAAAATTTCGCTTTTGCACTGCTGTTGGGCCTGAGCTGTAACCTGGCCGTTGCCAGCACACCGGCACCCGCCATTAACCTGCCCGGCATCCATGGCACAGTTGCTACCGAGCATTTTAAAGGCAAGGTAGTGTATGTCGATTTCTGGGCCTCCTGGTGTAAACCCTGCAAACAATCTTTCCCCTGGCTGAATGATCTTCAGGCTCGTTACAGGAAAGTGGGTTTTGAAGTGGTTGCCATTAATCTTGATCAGGAATCCGCTGACGCCAGAGATTTTTTACAAAAAATCCCCGCGCAATTCACCGTGGCATTTGACCCTTCTGGCAAAACCGCCGAGCAGTTTCATGTTCAGGGCATGCCCAGCAGCTATCTGATTGATCGTCAGGGCAATATTCGTTCGACTCATATCGGTTTTCGCGATGATGATCGCGCCAGACTAGAACAGGCCGTCAGCAAACTGTTACAGGAAAAGTAATCGGGGAATTCACCATGTTTAAGATTCTATGTTGTGCATTACCGTTGCTGGCGCTGACCGCCTGCACCACGGTACAACCCTGGCAGCGCGATGTGCTGGCCAAACCTTCCATGGCGCTGGTGACAGACAAGGTCACCCATGCCCTCGATGAACACATTTATTTCAGCAAAGAAGCGTCGCTGGGTGGCCAGGGCGTAGGCGGAGGCGGCTGCGGATGCAATTAAAATCACCTAGATCGATTACCGGCCAGTTGTCACTGGCTACCTGTGGTTTGCTGCAGGCAGTGGCACCCACGGCCCATGCCGAGTCTGAATGGCAAATAGATTCTGCCGTGATGATTTATTCCGAAAGTGATGGTCGCGTCAACGCACTGGAACCGGTGGTGAATGCCGCCAGAGAAATTGGCCAGGATGAAACCATTAACCTCAAGCTGGTACTGGATGCACTCACCGGTGCCACACCCAATGGCGCCAATCCGTCACCCAACCCGCAAACATTCACCTCACCTTCGGGCAGTGGTGCTTACACCATCAACGCCAATGAAGATCCACTGGACGACACCTTTCACGATACCCGTGTTTCCATGTCGGCCGACTGGGAACAACCCGTATTCGATGAATACAGCCGCATGATTCTGGGTGGTAACATTTCCAAAGAATTCGATTACATGTCACTGGGCGCTTCCATCAGCCTGCTGCGCGATTTCAACCAGCGCAACACCACGGCCAGCATTGCACTGGGCGTGAATAGCGACACCATCACCCCGGTAGGCGATATACCGATTCCGCTGGCGCACATGCAAATACTCGAAAACGACAGCAACCGTAATGGCGGCAGCGACAACAAGTCGATCACCGATGTGATGTTTGGCCTTACCCAGGTGATTGATCGCAACACCCTGATGCAATTTAACCTTGGCTTTTCCAGCACTTCGGGTTACCAGAATGATCCGTACAAGATCGTCACCATCGTCGATGACGTCACCGGTTTACCGATAGCCGATACCGCGACCGATCGCCCTTATGTATACGAAAGCCGTCCCGATTCACGCTCACGCCAGACCTTCTTCTGGAAGACCGTGCATCACTTAACCGAAGACACGATCAACTTCAGCTACCGCTATTACACCGATGACTGGGACGTAAATTCGCACACACTTGATTTGCATTATCGTTATGAACTGGGTGGCAACAGCTATCTCGAACCGCACGTGCGTTATTACACCCAGACCGCGGCGGAATTTTTTACCCATGGCTTAACCGCTACCGAACTGGCGAGCACGCAGTACGCCAGCGCCGATTACCGACTGGGCGAATTCAACAGCACCACACTGGGTTTGAAATACGCCACCCCGCTGGGTAAAACCAGCGAGTTCAGCGTACGCGGTGAAATCATTACCCAGGCACACAATGATGTGGCGGTGCCCACGGGTTATGAAGCTACCGGGCTGGATTTGTCACCAGACTTAACAGCCGTGGTGTTGCAACTGGGTTATTCGTTTAAGTGGTGAGAATTGGGTAGCCGTAGGGTGGGCAATCTTTTTTGCCCGCGCGGATCCTGTATTTCGCGAATCGCGTGATGGCACGGGGACAGACCTCTGGTCTGTCCCAAATAACACTTACATAAACCTGTTAAAAGAAAAGCCTTTGACACAGAGACGCTGAGAACACAGAGTTTTTGAAGTTAACAAGCGTTCCCCTGCGCTATCTGTGCCTCTGCATCTTGTTCTTTCTTTATAAATCAGGATATGTCTTCAATACCATTAAACTAAGAAAATCATTGCACGTAGGATGGGTGGAGCGCAGCGCAACCCATCAAAATGGCGGGTTACGCTGCGCTCCACCCACCCTACAAAAGCTTAACTTAATGGTATTGGGTGTGTCCCCGCCCCTGCCCGAGCCTCGACACACCCATACCAGGCCAGGGTTGCGAGCTCCCCATAAAAAATCCTCATCCCTGCCTTAATTATCTCAATCACCAAACTGCCATTTGCCTGCCCCCGGTCATTTCGGCAAACCGCCTAATACGTTAGACTTCAGCACCCTGGCCCTTCCGCCATGATAGAAATCAACAAACAAATCACCCGGAGCCGGTAAGCTACCGCGGTACAAATACCCAAGACTTTATTGAGGAGAACACCTGCATGATTCGCCCACACGGCTCCGACACACTGAACCCGTTGTTTGTATACGACGCCGCCAAAAATGAAGCCCTGCGCAAAGAAGCGCAGAAACTGCCATCTGTCATGATGTCATCGGCTGCAGCCGGTAATGCCGCCATGCTGGGCGCCGGTTACTTCAACCCGCTCACCGGCTACATGAACAAGGCTGATGCGCTGAGCGTCGCTGAAAAACTGCACACCACCAGCGGTTTGTTCTGGCCGACACCGGTATTAAACCTGGTTGACGACGCTGGCAGCATCAAGGCTGGCGACCGTATCGCGCTCAAAGATCCCAATGTTGCCGGCAATCCGGTGATGGCGGTAATGAATGTCAAAGCCGTTGAAACCTTCACCGATGCTGAAAAGAAACTGATTTGCGAAAAAGTGTATCGCACCACCGATCCGGAACACGCCGGCGTGGCTGAATTCATGAAACAGGGCAAAGTGATTTTGTCTGGCCCGATTCAGGTACTGAACTTCAGCTACTTCCAGTCCGAGTTCCCCGATACTTTCCGCACCGCGGTTGAAATCCGTAACGAAATTAAAGAACGCGGCTGGAAAAAAGTTGTCGCCTTCCAGACTCGTAACCCGATGCACCGCGCGCACGAAGAACTCTGCCACATGGCCATGGCTCGCCTGGGCTGCGACGGCCTGGTGATTCACATGCTGCTCGGTAAATTAAAGAAGGGCGACATCCCGGCACCGGTGCGTGACGCCTCTATCCGTAAAATGGTTGAGCTGTACTTCAAGCCCAACTCTGCCATGGTGACCGGTTACGGTTTCGACATGCTTTATGCCGGCCCGCGTGAAGCCGTGTTGCATGCGATATTCCGCCAGAACATGGGTGCCACCCATTTCATCATTGGCCGTGACCATG
>JACPVK010000132.1 GCA_016191795.1 Gammaproteobacteria bacterium | reverse complement strand
TCTCACGCAACTGCATACCGTAATCGGTCATACGGCCACGCTTGGCGCCATGCTGACCAGGAGATTGCTCAAGTTTGCACTTGGTATCCAGGGCGCGAACGCCGGACTTGAGCTCCAGATCTACGCCTTCACGGCGACTCAACTTACATTTAGGACCAATGTATCTAGCCACGGTTTTACTCCAGCCTGATTCTTATATTACACACGGCGCCGTTTTGGAGGACGGCAGCCATTATGCGGGATAGGGGTAACATCACTGATGTTGGTGATTTTGAAGCCAACAGCATTCAGGGCGCGCACAGCAGATTCGCGACCAGGACCAGGGCCCTTTACCAGCACTTCAAGATTCTTGACACCAAAGTCCTTGGCGCGGGTTCCGGCACGTTCGGCAGCAACCTGTGCGGCGAATGGGGTGCTCTTGCGTGAACCACGGAAGCCGGAACCACCAGAGGTAGCCCAGGACAAGGTGTTACCCTGGCGATCAGAGATCGTCACGATAGTGTTATTAAATGATGCAAAGATATGAGCGACGCCATCGCTGACGCTACGCTTAACTTTCTTTTTAACAGGTGTAGGCTTGGCCATAATTAACTATTCCAGCAGCTTATTTGCGGATTGCACGACGCGGACCTTTACGGGTACGCGCATTGGTACGGGTGCGCTGACCACGTACGGGTAAACCTTTACGATGACGAATGCCGCGGTAGCAGCCCAGGTCCATCAAGCGCTTGATATTCATGGAAATTTCGCGGCGTAGATCGCCTTCAACAGAGTACTTGGCCACTTCTACACGAAGTGATTCCATCTGTTCTTCGCTCAAATCACGAATATTAGCCGCCGGATTCACACCCGAAGCCTTACAAATGTCTTTAGCATGGCTATCGCCAATACCATATATATATGTCAATGCTATAACCGCATGTTTCTGATCGGGTATATTGACACCTGCAATACGAGCCATTGATTCTTTCCCCAGCGCTGCGCGAAGCGCGGCATTCTAACGATTTAACCTGCCCAAATCAACTTGCATCTGCTCGATGCCGTCAATTAGAGCCAACTATTCACTTAGCCTTGGCGTTGCTTATGGCGAGGATCACTACAGATCACCCGCACAACACCACTGCGTCGTACAATTTTGCAATTTCTGCAGACTTTCTTTACTGATGCACGTACTTTCATAACTGTTCTCGCATTAACCCTGTTTTGTTACTTAACCCACCAACGGAACGTCCTGTCAGGCCTTTTTGCCCAGTCCCTTGAAATTGGCCTTCTTCATCAGGCCTTCGTACTGCTGGGACATGAGGTGTGACTGCAACTGAGCCATAAAGTCCATGACCACAACAACAATAATCAATAACGATGTACCACCAAAGTGAAAAGGCACATTCCAGTACAAAATCAAAAACTCTGGCAACAGGCACACTGCCGTGATGTAGAGAGCGCCAACCATGGTCAAACGCGTCATAACACCGTCGATATATTTGGCAGTCTGGTCACCTGGGCGGATACCTGGAATGAAAGCGCCTGATTTTTTCAGGTTTTCAGCCGTGTCACGCGAGTTAAATACCAGGGCCGTATAAAAAAAGCAGAAAAATATAATCGCTGCTGCATACAACATGACATAGATTGGTTGGCCGGGAGACAGCGTAGTCGCCAGATCCTGCAACCAGCCCATATCCTGGGACTGACCAAACCAGCCACCCAGTGTGGCCGGGAACAAAATAATACTGGAAGCGAAAATGGGCGGAATAACACCGGCCATATTCAGTTTCAGTGGCAAATGGCTGCTTTGAGCCGCGTACATTTTTCTGCCTTGCTGACGCTTGGCATAATTAACGGTAATACGACGCTGGCCACGTTCCACAAAAATAACAAAGGCCGTAACCGCTACCGCCAGTGCAAAAATCACAATCACTGTCAGGGTGTGCAATTCGCCCGTTCTTACCAGTTCCAGCGTGCCACCTACCGCAGCAGGCAACCCTGCAACGATACCGGCAAAAATAATCATCGAGATACCGTTACCAATACCGCGTTCGGTGATCTGTTCGCCCAGCCACATCAGGAACACGGTGCCTGTTACCAGCGATGTCACCGCCACCACGTAGAAAGTTAACGGGTTAGCGATATAAACCAGTGATGCACCACCCGGCCCAGTCTGCGCTATCAGCATTTTGGCAACGCCAATAGACTGAAACAGCGCCAGTACAACCGTAAAATAGCGGGTGTAGGTGGTAATCTTGCGACGACCTGATTCGCCTTCTTTCTTCAACTGCTCCAGGCTGGGCACTGTCACGGACAACAACTGCATGATGATGGATGCGGAAATATAAGGCATCACACCCAAAGCAAATAACGACATACGCTCAAGCGCACCGCCCGAGAACATATTGAACACATCCAGGATGGTTCCTTTCTGCTGATCAAATATGGCGGACATAATCACGGGATTAATACCCGGTACCGGTATAAATGTACCAATACGATAAACGATTAACGCGCCTAACAAAAAGAGGAGGCGTTGACGCAATTCCTGCATTCGGGTGAGATCAAGGCCGCCGACCATGTCGATTATTCTTCGATCTTGCCGCCAGCCGCTTCAATCGCAACGCGTGCACCCTTGGTTACTGCTATGCCTTTCAGCGAAACTTTCTTGCTGATAACACCTGAAGCAATAACCTTCACCTTTTTGGTGAATGCGGGAACAACATTTGCAGCGATCAAGCTCTGGACACTGATCGTACCGTCAGCGATTTTTTCCAGCTCATGCAAGCGAACTTCAGACGTAAACTGGGCAGTGCGTGAAGTAAAACCTAATTTCGGCAAACGACGCTGCAAAGGCATCTGACCGCCTTCGAAACCGACTTTATGGAAACCGCCGGCACGTGAAGTCTGACCTTTATGGCCGCGACCACAGGTCTTACCCAGGCCAGAACCGATACCACGACCAAAGCGCTTGCCGGATTTACGGCTGCCAGGTGCTGGTTTGAGAGTATTTAATTGCATTTACTTTTCCTCAACCTTCAGCATGTAATGAACTTTGTTAATCATGCCGCGATTTTCAGGTGTATCAATTACATCAACTGAATGATGCATACGACGCAGGCCCAGGCCACGAACGCATGCTTTATGCGTTTCAAGGCGACCTGCTGTGCTTTTAATCAGTGTCAATTTAATAGTTTTTTGTGCCATTGGATTAACCCAGTATCTCTTCTACCTTCTTGCCACGCTTTGCTGCGATCGTTTCAGGTGATGTAATTTTTTCCAAAGCATCAATCGTAGCGCGCACAACATTAATCGGATTACGTGTACCGTTAATCTTGGCAAGTACATTCTTGACACCAACTGCTTCGCAAACAGCGCGCATTGCACCACCAGCGATAATACCGGTACCTTCA
The DNA here is from genome assembly GCA_016191795.1 of Gammaproteobacteria bacterium. Classification (GTDB taxonomy): domain Bacteria; phylum Pseudomonadota; class Gammaproteobacteria; order SZUA-229; family SZUA-229; genus JACPVK01. Next base: position 1,647 of record JACPVK010000132.1, on the reverse strand, counting down.
GATGCGGGCTGCATATAAACCTTGGCGGCACCATGATGGCCATTCACTGCATGATGAAGCGTGTCACCTTTCAGTGAAACCTTTTTCATGTTGCGACGCGCTCTGTCCATTGCTTTCTGGATAGCTGCAGGCACTTCTTTTGCCTTGCCGTAACCGATACCAATTTTACCTGCACCATCACCGACAACTGTCAGTGCTGTAAATGCGAAAATGCGTCCGCCTTTTACAACTTTGGCAACGCGATTAACGGTAATCAGTTTTTCAACCAGATCATCTTTACTTGATGGTAATTCAATATTTGATGCCATATCGCGCCTTTAGAACTGCAGTCCTGCTTCACGTGCTGCGTCTGCCAACGCTTTAACACGACCATGATATTTAAAACCTGAACGATCGAATGCCACTTTTTCTACGCCGGCCGCTTTGGATTTTTCAGCGATCATCTTGCCAACGGAAGTTGCAGCTTCAATATTACCGGTGCTCTTTACTGCTGATTTCACAGTTGCGTCCAGAGTTGAGGCACATGCCATCACCTTGGCGCCATCCGGAGATAACACCTGGGCATAAATATGACGAGGTGTACGATGAATGCACAATCTATATGCACCCAGCTCACGAATCTTCATGCGCGTACTTTTAGCACGGCGAATACGGCTTGTTTTCTTAGCATTCATCTCAGTGGACCTTACTTCTTCTTGGCTTCTTTACGCAGAATCTTTTCATTCGAATATTTTACACCCTTGCCTTTATAAGGCTCTGGTGGACGATAAGAACGAATCTCTGCTGAAACCTGACCTACTTTCTGTTTATCTACACCTTTCACCAGAATTTCAGTCTGGCTGGGTGTTTCGATTGTGATGCCTTCAGGCACCGGATATGCAACCGGATGTGAAAAGCCGAGTGTTAAATTCAAAACTTTACCCTGAGCCTGGGCACGATAACCAACGCCTACCAGCTCAAGCTTCTTTTCAAAACCCTTGGTAACACCGGTAATCATATTGTTTACCAGCGTACGGGTTGTACCGGCCATTGCGTCATGTTCTATCTCGCGTGGCGATACATTAATTTCATTGCCTTCTTTTGCGACGACTACACCCTTATGTAACGGGCAAGACATGGCGCCTTTCGGTCCCTTCAGGGAGACAGATGCAGCAGTTACATTTACCTCAACACCTGCAGGTACTGTAATTGGCTTTTTTGCTATACGTGACATAACCTTGCACCTATCAAGAAACTAAACAAATAATTTCGCCACCCTGACCAGCTGTTCTTGCCTGTTTATCAGACATAACACCCAGTGAGGTTGAAACAATGGCAATACCCAAACCGCCCAGTACTTTCGGCAGATCATCCTTACTCTTGTATATACGCAAGCCTGGCTTACTGACGCGCTTGATAGTATTGATAACCGGACGGCCTTCAAAATACTTCAGAACAACTGTCAGTTCTGATTTTGCCGCTTCCGTTGCCGAATAATCTTTAATATAACCTTCGGCTTTCAGTACATCAGCTATCGCCTTTTTCATATTTGATGAAGGCATTTTTACTTCAGTCTTGGCAGCTGCTTGCGCATTGCGAACTCGCGTCAGCATATCTGCAATGGGATCTGACATACTCATAATTCTTTACCCTACTCTTCTAATCTGT
>JACPVK010000119.1 GCA_016191795.1 Gammaproteobacteria bacterium | reverse complement strand
GCGTTGCTCCGGTTTGTTAACAACATAATCCGCAGGTAAACGATGCGAGAAAGTACCCACTTCACGCGCTGTACCACAGGCTGACGGTTGGCCGGTTAACGAGAATGGGCCATTTCCCGGTTCGGAAATTTTGCCCATTAATAAATGAATGTTGTAAATCATGCCATTGGCCCAGACACCACGTGTGTGCTGATTGAAACCCATGGTCCATAACGACATGATTTTTTTCTTCGGATCGGCATACAACTTCGCCAGCTTCAGAAGATTTTCTTTTGGCACGCCGGAAAGTTTGGAAGTGTACTCCAGGGTATAAGGCTCCAGTGATTTGGCATATTCATCAAACGTCATATCAACCAGATCGCCCTTGTCAGGATTTTTAGCCTGTTGCTGCAAGGGATGATTGGGGCGTAGTCCATAACCAATATCGGTCGGCGTGGATTTGAAATTGACGTGCTTATCGATAAACGCCTTGTTATAAGCCTTGTTCTGAATAATGTAGTTGGCTATGTAATTCAGAATCGCCAGATCGGTTTGCGGCACAAACACAATGCCGTTATCCGCCAGCTCAAAACTGCGATGTTCAAATGTGGACAACACATGCACTTCGCATCCGGGCTTGGTTAACCGGGTATCGGTAATGCGTGTCCATAAAATCGGATGCATTTCCGCCATGTTGGAACCCCAGAGCACGAATGCATCACCATGCTCCATGTCGTCATAACAGCCCATGGGTTCATCAGAACCAAATGCACGAATAAATCCCACAACAGCAGAAGCCATACAATGACGCGCATTGGGATCAATATGATTGGAACGAAAACCGGCTTTATATAATTTTGCTGCGGCATAACCTTCCCATACTGTCCATTGGCCGGAACCAAACATGCCGACACTGGAAACCAGTTCATCAACCGATTTACCTTTATTGGCTTCCATATCTTTTTTCATAGCTGCTTTCCATTTATCCGCCATGATGTCGAAGGCCTCATTCCATGACACTTCTACAAATTCGCCATTCTTGTCGTACTTGCCATTGGTTTTGCGCAACAGGGGTTTGGTCAGACGGTCTTTGCCGTACATGATTTTGGATAAAAAATATCCCTTGATGCAATTCAGGCCACGATTAACCGGCGCATCGGGATCACCCTGAGTCGCCACCACACGACCATCTTTGGTTCCCACCAGCACACTGCAACCGGTACCACAAAAACGGCAAGGCGCCTTATCCCAACGAATGGCATCACTGCCTTGCGCCAACGCACCCTGCAAACCGGGCACTGTAATACCTGCTGCGGCGGCGGTTGCTGCAATGGCGTTGGTTTTAACGAAATCTCGACGTGTTAATTTCATGCTGGGATCCCCTCTTCGGTATCTGATATTTCATCGCTAAATTGATAAACCATACACGCCGAGAGCACACCCTCGACGCTATACAATCCGGTTAGTGTGTCGCCCACATAACGCCTGTTATCACCTTCGATGGTGACAACCATGCGACCTTCAGGCGTTACCTCGTGTATTTCTACACCGGCTATGGCCTGCAATGACCGGGTTACCTGCTCGACACAATTATTTTTTACGTGCACCAGCACGCCGCAAATATTCATCTCACTCATTGCGCTCACCCTGCTGATTATTTGTTTGCTGATACTGCATCTCGATAGCCTGTACCGGACACAATGACACACACTCGCCGCAACCCGTGCAGGCTGCCGCATTAAACTCGACCATGGCACTGCCACCTACGCGCAGTCGAAAGCGTATGGCACGGTGTTCTCATACATCACTGCAACTGCGACATATAACGCCACGTTCGGCAAGACAACTGGATTTAAAGCTGGCATGAACAGACCAGACCTGATCTGATTCTTTTGAGATGGCACCGGTCGGGCAGGCCTGCACACAAGCCCTGCAAAAATCACAACCACTGCGAGAAAAATTCAATTCCGGAAACCCGGCATCACCCCGACGAATAATTTTGGCGTGACAGGCGCTGATACAGGCATCACAGCGATTACACAAATCAGTGAATTGTGACTCGGCTACGGACCAGGGTGGACGTATCGCGGGCTGTCCGTTAAATCGACCACGCAAAAACTGCATCCTGTTAACGCTCTGTTTCATCGACTCCCCTGGCAGCGTCATGGCTGCTGTCGAATTTATTAGATTACTAATATAAAAGTCACCAAATGACCTGGATCAATTCTGACTTTATACCGGTTTCAAGTCGCATGCTGACGAACACACGCGCTCATGTCGTTATTTGGTCAGGGATAATAGAATAAATAAGGTAAAAGACAGGTTGCGCTGCATCAATACCAGGCCGTGAGCTGGTATCAATTACATGAATATTGATTAAGAACAAATTTGGACGCTGACAAAATTAGCATTTGACCATGTCTGCAACAACACGGCGTAAAAGTTCAGCCTTGCAACACGGGTCACTTACGCCGAACAACTCCGCGGATCTGATGAGCCAACCCACCAGACCCGAACATATCAACAGAATACTAACCGGACAAATCTAGCGTGTTCCACCACCTGGTCCCATACCACCACCGGGACCCATTCCCGCGCCGGGCCCCATACCTCTGGCAGGAGGCTCTTCCGGCAGAGTTACACCACGTTCCCTGGCGCGTACCAGCATTTGCTGGTGATGCTCGTTGCGAATTTGTTCGCGTTCCTCAGCTGTTGTGGCGGCGCGCATTTTGTTGCGATGTTGTGTCAATTCTTCCCGGGTCATCAGTTGGCGTCCAAATATCACTTCCTGATCCCTGGTTTGTAACGGATCCTTAACCTGTAACTGATCTTTGGTTTGTAACTGATCTTTGGTTTGCAACTGATCGGCAGCCAGCACAGCACCACTGGCAAAACCCAACACTCCCGACATAACGGTAACGATTAATTTTGAATATCTCATGACTGACTCCTTATCTGATGAATAGTCACTACCCGCAACCATCACTCTCAGCGGGCAGGCGAGCATAATAGACCGCAGACACAACGCAGGGTTGCGATGCATCAACGAGTTGATTGAGATAAAACAAAATAAATGACAGGAGATGAAAATAGCTGATCGTACGATCCGATATTTTCATCCCTGATAGAAATCGTTTATATAAACGATTATGTGATTCTATTTAACCTGATTAATTTGCAACTTGATTGACGTATTGGCAGCCACCTTAACCGGCGAGACTTCACCAAACAAATCCCCGGCCATCAATTGCGCGGTGCCCGCTTTGGAAACAATCGCGGTCACTCTCACTTGCGGGAAGCTGGATAACCTCATCTCTGGCATCATGGCCATGGCATCATTGAGTTTAACCGTTAACGGCAACTCGCCTGCGGTATGTCGCACCACCGCCAGAGGCATAGGTGGGCCACTGATTGCGCGCGCCAGAATAAAAACGGTATCAGAAGGATTTATTTTTGATTTGACCGATGCATCCACATCAACTTGCACCGTAATTTCAGCGGCGCCGGCTGTTTCACCGGTAACTGTCTGCGCCGCCGGTTTGTTGCGTTGTAATTGTTTGAGCTGCTGAGGTGTGAGTTGCTGCTCCACATTGGCTATCATGCCACGCACTTCAGTTTGCGATGCCGCATCACCAGCCAGCAGCGGCTCTAGCTTGTACCAGTGTTGCAACGCCTGCTGGTATTTCCCGGCTTCACTCGCCGCCATGCCTGCCAGCCATAAACCCTGTGGATGATCCGGGCTGAGCAGCAATGCTTTATTGATCACCTCTGTCGGTTCACCCGCAAAACGGCCGCCATGACTCATCACCAGCGCATCCGCATAACGCAACAACAAATCAGCATCATCACCAACCAGCGCTATGGTTTTACGATAGGCAACAAGACTGTCGGCATAACGCTGCAAAGACACGTAACTGCGTGCGAGCATGTACCAGCCTTCTGCATTGGATGGATCCTGCTCGAGTCTGGTTTTTAATTTTGCTATGGCCTCATCCATGGTCATATTCATGCCTGGTGCATCTTGCTGTGCCGGCGCCGCAGCCAGCTCGCCATTCAAGCTGTCAACCCGGCCTAACTGCAAATAAACCAGTATCGCGAACAGAGGTACAGCCACCATTAAAATCAATCCCAGTACACGAGACGATGTGGCAGGTGATTCTGCCGGCACCGCATCCCCTGACGATAAATCAATGGCCAGCGCCTGCTCCAGCTCGATACGCGCCTGATCGAATACCTCCTGGCTCATGGTGCCAGCAGTAAATTCACGCTTTAGTTCCTGCATGCGCTCGCGTGCAATACGAATATTCTGCTGATCGAAATTTTCAGTCGGAAGCTTATGGGACTTGAGCAAGGCAGGCACCACAAATAGCAGCGCCAGAAGTATCAATACACTTACGGTCAAAATAAATATCAACATGAAAATTCCAGATTAAATATCAGAAAATAATATGCCACAGGCGGCAGCATCGACAGAGATTGGTAACCAGACTCTGCGATCCTGAATTTTTGTGGCCGTTGTTTAATTACTCATCCAGCAACTTATGCACTTGTTGCTGTTGCTGTGTCGAAACCAGCGGTTGTTTCTGTTTCTGTTTACGTACAAATACAAACACCACCGTTGCGGCCAGCAGCAAAAACAGCAGCGGCCCAAACCACAGCAACAGGGTGGTGGATTTAACGGGCGGCTTGTACATCACAAAATCGCCGTAGCGCTCCACCATGAAATCAACTATTTCATCGTCGGTTTTACCGGCCATGATCATTTCATAGGTTTTACGGCGCATGTCATGTGCCAGCTCGGCATTGGAATCCGCCAGATTTTGATTTTGACAAACCAGACAGCGCAATTCGGCTACCAGTTTTTTATAACTTTCTTCCTGTGACGTCTCATCAAAACGATAAGTCTCGATAGCTGCCTGGCCTGCCACGGAAACCGCTAACAGCAACAGGGCAAATACTATTTTCAAAACGCGAAATTCAAATGATCGAATCATGGCTTGCCCTGACCTTGTTCAAAATAGGTGCGGAATTTTTGCTCCCACACATCCGGTGTCATGGCGCCAGCGTGTTTGGCACGAATCACGCCTTCCGCATCCACCAGAAATGTTTCCGGCGCGCCATAAACACCCCAGTCCATCGCCACATTACTTTGCGGATCAAAGCCGATTTGTTTAAACGGATTGCCCAGTCGCGCCAGCATGGCTCTGGATTCATCCGCCTGATCGCGCCAGTTAAGACCAATAATGGGAACTGTTTTTGACAGCTCCAGCAAATATTCATGTTCACGCCAGCATTCTGGACACCACGTACCCCAGACGTTGAACAACCAGACCTGGCCTTTCATGTCGGCTGTTTGCACCATTCTGGTGGGATCGTATAAATCCGGCACATTAATAGCCGGTGCCGGCTTGCCAATAAATTCGGTGGGAATATCGCGTGGATTGTATTTACCTTCATCAATGCGATCGAGCATCAACCAGAACAAAACCATGAGCAACAAAAAACCCAGCGGTACCAGTATGCGTGACATCAGGAAGCTCCCGCAGTAACCGTGCTGGTCTGTTCAGATTTGATTGTCATACGATAACGACGATCGGTTGCCGCCAATAATCCACCGGCCGCCATAAACAATGCACCTAACCAGATCCAGCGAATAAACGGTTTGTGATACAGACGCACGCTCCAGGCACCACTCTCGGCTGTGCCTTCCAGTGGCTCACCCAGCGACACATACAAATCACGGAAAAATCCGGCATCAATACCCGCTTCAGTCATCGGCATGCCGCCAGCGTTGTATAAACGCTTTTGACTGTGCAATTCGGTTAGCATTTTTTGATCCTGTCGCACCACAAACACGCCTTCATCGGCGCGATAATTTGGACCAATAAACGGGCGTACACCCTGGAACTCAAAATCATAACCACCGATTTGATAAGTCTGCCCCATTTCCAGGCGCACATCTTTTTCCATGCTGTAGAGATTGGTAATCGTGATGCCAACAATAAATACCGCCACACCCAGATGCGCCAGCGTCATGCCATAAAAACCGCGCGGTAATTCCAGCAGCGCAGCAAGCTTGTCCTTGCGGTTGGCCACGCGGTCATAAACGGTTTGCAAACCGCTCAGGAATATCCAGCTCGCCAGCGTTACCGCCAGCCAGGCGCCCCATTGAAATGTCGGCAATACAAATGCGGCAACGGCGCCGATTAATACACTGGCAACAAATATCACACGCAATTTGCGCGTGATGCGTTCAAGTGAATCGGTTTTCCAGCGCGCCGCCATACCTATACCTAACAAGAACGCCAGAGGAACCGTTAGTGGAATAAACACCGCATTAAAATACGGCGGGCCAACTGAAATTTTTCCCAGATTCAGTGCATCCAGCAACAAGGGATAGAGCGTGCCCAATAAAATGGTCGCGGCGGTGGCCACCAGTAACACATTATTAATTAACAGCGCACCTTCGCGAGAAAACAGCTCTACATTGGCAGCACTGCGAATTTGCGGTGCGCGCCAGGCGTACAACAATAAAGAACCACCCACCACCACACACAGGAAAATCAAAATAAAAACACCACGCGCCGGATCACTGGCAAACGCGTGCACCGAGGTGAGCACACCCGAACGCACTAAAAATGTTCCCAGCAATGAAAGTGAAAACGCGAACACTGCCAGCAATACTGTCCACGCCTTAAACACGCCGCGTTTTTCTGTTGCGGCCAGGGAATGCACCAGCGCCGTACCCACTAACCAGGGCATGAATGATGCGTTTTCAACCGGATCCCAGAACCACCAGCCGCCCCAGCCCAGTTCGTAATACGCCCACCAGCTACCCAGTGCGATACCGATGGTCAAAAACATCCACGCCACATTGGTCCACGGGCGCGACCATCTTGCCCAGGCCGCATCCAGACGACCACCTAGCATGGCGGCAATGGCAAAAGCAAACGCGACAGAAAAACCGACATAGCCCATGTACAACATGGGTGGGTGAATAATTAATCCAAAATCCTGTAACAGCGGATTCAAACTGCGACCTTCAGGGGGCGCGGGAAACAAACG
>JACPVK010000118.1 GCA_016191795.1 Gammaproteobacteria bacterium | reverse complement strand
AAGGACAAGTGCACTAACAAGCTGTGGATAAACCGGTGACAGTATTAAGATTCCGCTGATAGAGAAAGTTATCCACATATCATCAACAGTTTACCGGGTATTCATCCCCAGGTTCAGGGTTGAGAATATTACAATTAAGTAGTTGATTATAATGATTTAAATATTGTTATCCACAGATAGGTGGGAAGCTTGTAATAACAATAAGAGATATATAAAGATAAATATCATATAGGTAAGCACATGAAATTCAGTATTCTGCGGGAAGATCTGCTAACACCCTTGCAACAGGTTATCGGAGCTGTTGAGAAACGCCAAACCATGCTCAGTTTGTCCAATGTACTGGTTAAATCGGATGATAATTATTTATCGATGACCGCCACCGATCTCGAAATTGAACTGGTTTCACGTGTACAGCTCATGGTCGATAAGCCAGGTGAAATCACCATTCCGGCAAAGAAATTTCTGGATATTTGTAAATCATTGCCAGCAGAAGCCAAGGTGAATATCTCTATCGATGCGGATAAGGCCACGATTCAATCCGGGCGTAGCCGTTTTACCCTGAGTACATTGCCAGCCGCTGATTTTCCTTCACTGGAATCCATTACCAGCTTTTATGAATTTTCAATGCCGCAAAATGTGTTACGTCGGTTGATAGAAAAAACGGCCTTTGCCATGGCACAACAGGATGTACGTTATTACCTGAATGGCTTAATGGTAGAAGTTTCCCGCGGCATGATTCGCACTGTGGCCACCGATGGGCATCGCCTGGCCTATTCAGAGCAAGCCATCGACAGCGAACTGGCAGACAGCAAGCAGGTGATTATTCCGCGTAAGGGCGTTATGGAGTTATTACGTTTGTTGTCGGATTCAGAAGAGCCAGTAAAAATCATACTCGGCAATAACCATATCCAGTGTTTACTGGGTAATCAGCGCTTTACCTCCAAGCTGATTGATGGTCGGTTTCCCGATTACAAGCGTGTTATACCTGCCGAAGAAGGTCATACGGTAACAGCTGACAGAGAATCACTGAAGCAGGCCTTGTCACGCGCATCCATTTTATCCAATGAAAAATACCGCGGTATACGCATTGTACTGAATAACAATTTATTGAAGCTTCAGGCCCAGAACCCGGATCAGGAGCAGGCCGATGTCGAAGTGGAAGTCAGCTATGAAGGTGATATCCTGGAAGTGGGTTTTAACGTGACTTACATGATGGACGTGTTGAACACATCCGGTAGTGAAGTGGTGCAATTCATCATCAAGGACGCCAACAGCAGCTGTTTGCTCAAATTCCCAGAAGACACACAATGCAAATATGTGATTATGCCCATGCGGTTATAGACGCTTGAGTCTGGTTCATATTGAAATATCTCATTTCAGAAATTTGCAGCAGGTAAGCCTCCAGCCTGCTGCAAAACTGAATATCATCACCGGCGAGAACGCGGCCGGGAAAACCAATCTCCTCGAAAGCCTCCATTATCTGAGCTTCGCCCGGTCTTTTCGTACCGCGCAAACCCGTGATTTGATTATGTATCAACAGCCGTTCTTTCGGCTGATTGGTAAATTGCAGCATCCATCGGCAACGCTTGGTATACAGAAGTCCAGTCAGGAACAGATTATTCGCATTAATCAGCAAACGGTTAACCGATCAGCTGATCTGGCAGCCATGTTTCCCGTGGTGGCCATTCACCCGGATAGCCATCAGTTGATTTCAGCCGGGCCCGAGTACAGGCGGCAATATCTGGATTGGGGTGTGTTTCACGTGGAACATCACTATCTACAGGTCTGGAAGGACTTCCGAACGGCTCTTTCCCAGCGCAATGCGGCGCTCAGGCATAACCAGCCCGATACATTATGTTGTTTGTGGGATCAGGCCCTGGTGGAGGCGGCTCAGCGTATGGAAATCATGCGCCTGGACTATCTCGAAAAACTGGCGTTGAGTCTGGATAAGATCCGACCCTTATTGTTTCCGGAAGCAGAACTCGCACTGGAGTACCGCCCTGGATGGCAATCTGAAGCGGGCTACCAAGCCTATCTGGCTGCAAGCCTGTATAAGGACAAGGAGAAGGGTTTTACCCAGGGCGGGCCTCACCGCGCCGATCTACGTATCAAACTTGATAACAAGCCTGTGCAATCGGCTATTTCACGTGGCCAGCAGAAAAAACTGGTGGCTATGCTCAAACTGGCTCAGATGGACGTATTCAGTCAGCACTCGGACAAGACTTGTGTACTGCTTTACGATGATCTCCCGGCAGAGCTGGATACCGTAAACCGAAACAAGCTACTGAAGCTGTTATCGAAGCTGCCGGTACAGGTGTTTATATCGGCCATTGAGGCCAACCAGCTTGATCTATCAGGCTGGTCGGATATGAAGATGTTTCACGTGAAACATGGGGAAGTGGATGCTCTGGATTGATAAGCCGGGGTGCAGTCTACAGGCCTTTTTCGGGTGATTTCAGGTATACTAAGCCGTTCATTTTTCAGGGTAAGTTTATGACTCAAACCGCCACCTACGATTCCTCCAATATCAAGGTTTTAAAAGGTCTGGACGCTGTTCGCAAGCGGCCAGGTATGTATATCGGGGATACGGATGACGGTACCGGTTTGCACCATATGGTGTTTGAGGTGGTGGATAACGCCATTGACGAAGCCCTGGCCGGCCATTGCAGCGAAATCAGCGTGCGTATTCATAGCGATGAGTCTATTTCCGTTATGGATAACGGACGTGGCATCCCGGTGGATATACACCCGGAAGAAGGCGTATCGGCGGCTGAAGTGATTATGACGGTGCTCCATGCCGGCGGTAAGTTTGACGATAACTCCTATAAAGTGTCCGGCGGTCTGCATGGTGTGGGCGTTTCAGTAGTTAACGCGCTCTCCGAAAAGCTTCGCCTCACCATTTACCGTGAAGGCCATATTCATCAGCAGGATTACAGTCTTGGTGTTCCCCAATATCCTCTAAAAGTCATAGGCAATACCGAGCGTCGCGGTACCGAGGTACATTTCTGGGCCAGCCCGACTATTT
>JACPVK010000117.1 GCA_016191795.1 Gammaproteobacteria bacterium | reverse complement strand
TTAATGGCGATAACGACCAGTCCCTGTTTGTTATAACGCGTGTGCAGCTCATTCATAAAAGGAAATGATTGGCGGCAGGGTTTGCACCAGGATGCCCAAAAATCAATATAGACAACTCGATTCTTTAACTGAGATAGCGCGATTATCCCCTGATCACTGTCGAGTTTAAAAACTGGCGCTTTTTGTGCCAGGGCTAATTCCGGTAACAGGCTGTATAGGCCTGATAGAAGTAATACATATTTAAATCTGAAAGCTGATTTCATATCCGGGGCTGGGTATCCTTACAAGGTCCTGAGTGTGTGACAATGATAGATGGTTTCCGCTGTCATGTTATAAATGAATTGTGAGAGTGTTCTCGGTTCCGGGGTGCGGTTAACATCCTTGCCTGTTATATCAGGCTATCGTGCATAATGTATTCATATCTTTCAACCCAGGGAGGTGTGTATGAAACGATCTGTCATTTTATTTTTTGTGTTAAGTGTCATCTATTTGCCGGTTTGGGCCGGTAATTATTATGCTGGATTCAGTTCGGGTAGTGCTGCCCAGCAAATCTCTCTGGTGGTTGTTGATAACGCAACCGACCCGCAAATTCCTAATGTACTGGTTCCTAAAGATTATCAGGCCGGTGAGCTGGATGTGACCACCGGTAGTTTCTTTCTGGGTTACCGCATGGGCAGCGATATGGCCCTTGAAGTGGGTGTAATACGAATAGCGGATTTGACGGGGAAAATGCGAGCGATTAATTCTGTTGATATTGATCCGGCAACGAATCATGTGGCTGAAGAAACGGTGGCGATGTCCCTCAATTATGTGTCCTGGCTAGGGGTTTGGCCGTTAACCGAAAATCTGGCATTTCAAATACGTGCCGGCCTGGCAAACTGGTCGTTTGACTACGCACAAACCATCTACGCGATGGATTCCAGCACCCAGGCTTTGTCTTTAACCAGAGTCGAAGCCTATAGCGATAACAATATTTCCGGTATTTACGGTGCCGGCTTCAGTTATGCCGTGGGCGACTGGATTGAGATGAGCCTGAAATACGAGGTATTAGATATCGAACCGGTGTTTGTAAACATCAGGGCAGAAGACTCGATACAGTTGATGTCCCTGGGTTTGGTGATGCATTTTTGATCATTCCGGACAACAGGCATCATTCCCTGATGCGAGTCAGGAGTGCATGGTTTAGAATGCCCCGCCATTAACCAATGCAGAGGGGGGGATATGGAGCAGTTACAATCGGGTAGTGATGTCCTGTTTATTTTGCTGGGTGCCATCATGGTGTTGGCCATGCATGCCGGCTTCGCATTTCTGGAAGTGGGGACAGTGCGTGACAAGAACCAGGTAAATGCATTGGTTAAAATCATGGTTGATTTTGCTGTGTCAACCATCGCTTACTTCTTCATCGGCTACAGCGTAGCCTACGGTGTTGATTTCTTTTCCGGTGCGCATGCCTTAACCGAAAAAAGTGGCTATGCACTGGTGAAGTTTTTCTTCCTGCTGACTTTTGCAGCCGCTATCCCCGCCATCATTTCCGGCGGCATTGCCGAGCGTGCCAAATTCAATTCCCAAATGGCGGCAACCTTTATAGTGGTGGCGCTGATCTACCCTTTCTTTGAAGGTATCACCTGGAACAATAACTACGGTGTACAGAATTGGATTTCCCATACCTTTGGCGCCAGTTTTCATGACTTTGCCGGCTCGATCGTCGTGCATGCTGTCGGTGGCTGGATTGCCCTGGGTGCGGTGATTACCCTGGGTGCACGCAAGGGCCGTTATGGCAAAAATGGTGAAATCTATGCGCATCCGCCATCCAGTATTCCCTTTCTGGCACTGGGTGCGTGGATACTCACGGTGGGCTGGTTTGGCTTTAACGTGATGTCGGCGCAGACCATCGCAGCCGTCAGTGGTCTGGTGGCGGTGAACTCGCTCATGGCGATGGTCGGCGGTATTCTGGCGGCACTGCTGGCTGGTCGGAACGACCCCGGTTTCGTCCATAACGGTCCATTAGCCGGACTGGTTGCCGTCTGTGCCGGTTCCGACATCATGCACCCGATGGGTGCGCTGGTAACCGGTGCCGTGGCTGGCGGCCTGTTTGTCTGGGCGTTCACGCTGACCCAGAATCGCTGGCGCATCGATGATGTGCTGGGCGTTTGGCCGTTGCATGGCCTGTGCGGTTTGTGGGGTGGTCTGGCGGCCGGCATTTTTGGCCTGGAGGCGCTGGGTGGCATGGGTGGTGTGACTTTCATGTCGCAGCTGGCTGGCTCACTCCTGGGTGTGCTGATAGCGCTGACCGGCGGTTTTGTGGTGTATGGCCTGTTGAAAGTCATGATGGGCATACGTCTTAATGCAGAAGAAGAGTTTGAGGGTGCTGATTTGAGTATTCACAAAATCCGCTCAACCTCCTTTGAAAAATAACGCGGCTAAACGCGCGCAAAATCCTCAGCAACAATGTATTTGTTACCAGAAAGGCGCTGCGGCGCCTTTCTTTTTGGTGTACCGGTAATTTGCTGTGCTAAGATTCGGCCACCTGATAACCATTTGTTCTTTCGGAGTTTTTTGTACTCTCACATGACTAACCCCGTGCTGATTCCACGCGCCGAGCATTGTATTTCCCGCGATAACATAGACGATAACGCGCTCAAGGTCCTTTACCGATTACAGCGTGCCGGGTTTCGTGCCCTGCTGGTAGGTGGCAGCGTCCGCGATCTGTTGTTACAGCATGTCCCAAAAGATTTCGATATTGCCACCGACGCGCATCCGGAGCAGGTAAAAAGACTGTTTGGTAACTGCCGGTTAATTGGTCGGCGGTTTCGTCTGGCACATGTTTTTTATGGTCGCGATATTGTCGAGGTGGCCACCTTTCGAGGTAGCCAGGACGGACAGGATGAAGACGATGAAATATCAATCGATCACGTGCAGTCCGATAGTGGCCGAATACTACGTGACAATGTGTACGGCAGTATCGAAGACGATGCCTGGCGTCGTGACTTTACGGTTAATGCGTTGTATTACGACATAGCTGATTTTTCGGTGGTGGATTACGTCGGCGCCATGGACGATATCAAACACCGCGTATTACGTTTGATCGGTGAACCGGCCACCCGTTATCGTGAAGATCCGGTGCGCATGTTGCGTGCGGTACGCTTTGCCGCCAAGCTCGGGTTTACCATACACCCTGCCAGCGAGCAGCCTATCTATGAACTGGCGCATCTGCTGGCGGATATTCCACCAGCCCGTTTGTACGATGAAATTCTCAAGCTGTTTCATTCCGGTTATGCCGTTACCTGCCTGGATTTATTACGCAAATATGGCTTGCTGAAATATTTGTTCGCACAAACCAGTCAGGCACTGGATGATGATCCGCAAGGCATATTCAGTGCGTTTCTGCGTGAAGCCTTGCACAGTACCGACGTGCGGGTGCACGAAGACAAGCCGATTACCCCGGCATTTTTATTTTCCGCCATGTTATGGCGGCCAATGAT
>JACPVK010000116.1 GCA_016191795.1 Gammaproteobacteria bacterium | reverse complement strand
CATGGGTGATGTGTTTATTTCCGGTATTGTCCTGGCCGAACTCTGGTATGGCATTGGTAAAAGCCAGCATCGGGAAAAGAACAAGGCAGCGCTGGAAAATTTTTTACAATATTGCGTTGTGCAAGACTGGCCGCATGAAGCCGCGCCGGTTTATGGCGACATCCGCGCCGCGCTGGAAAAGAAAGGCGCCGTGATTGGCGGCAATGATATGTTTATTGCCGCACATGCAAAATGGGTTGGTGCAACGCTGGTGACCAATAACGTAAAGGAATTCAAACGGATTTCGGGATTGAAAGTGGAAAACTGGATTTGAAATCTGGATGCCAGTTACCACAATTCAAATTGCGTAGACGTAGGATGGGTGGAGCGTAGCGCAACCCATCAAATAATGGTGGCGTTATCCGCGCATTAAAAATGATGGGTTAAGCTTTGCTCCACCCATCCTACAATTTTACTATCGTGCGCAAATACAACTCTTCAACCCTGGTTCTGGCCCAGGGCGTGGTGCGTAAAAATTTCAGACTGGATTTGATGCCGGGGTCTTGCTTGAAGCATTTGATATCAATCAGCTGGCCCAGCTTTTCCCAGCCATAGTGATCAACCAGCTGGTTGAGGATGGTTTCCAGTGTCAGGCCGTGGAGAGGATTATTTTTCTGGGTGCCGGTCATGGTGTTCCTGTCACAGCCATTTTATTCGCAGGGTGCCAATAAGCTTAGCGCATTGCACCGGATGTTTCATTTGTCGCAATAAAAATTGCGCTATGCTGGTTGTGGGGGGCTCTAAAAAGATTTAACGCAAATGCACGCAAATAAAAGCAGAATAAACGCAAATGTTTTTTTCATGTAGGGCGGGTTGTAACCCGCCGTGGTTGTGTGCAAATTAAACTGATTATGGATATCGATTGTAAGGTATCTGACTCTCTGTCGTTCAGCTAATAATAAATCTGGCTATTGCAATCTTGCAGACGTTTGGTTGATGCTGCAGGGCAAGGTTTACCCCATGTGCCCCACATCCAGAACATCACTTTACGCCCACGTGCCTATAAATAGTTGTGCAACTGCACAAACCACTCGGTGGCATTTTGCAGGTCATTCTGTGGAATCCCGCTACTGTCGCGCACGCCGATATTGAGCTGGGTGAAAGGCATCGGAAACCATTCCCACACCAGGCTGATACGGGTGCGCTCGTCTTCCGCCAGGCTGCGGTTCGGGTCAAAATATTCATAAGTTGCTTTAACATTATGACCTTTATTTACCAGGGCATTGACTTCAAACAGCGCCACGCGCTGTTTAAGTTGACCGCCGACGGCACCATCGTCACTGATAGCATCTACTTCAGCAAGCCAGTTAAATAGTCCGGTACGCAAACCGGCAAACACGCCGGTCATGGTGCGATCTTCGTCTTTGACGTCATTGAAGTTGTAACTGAAACCGGCACGCCAGGCCTGCTCAACATAGCTGGCCAGCAGGCTGAACTGCTTGCCTTTGCTGGTTTCGCTACCGCCGGCAGTACCATTCGTGATGGCCAGGCTCGTCGACCACTGATCCAGCTCCAGTCCGATCTCCATACCATCATCCGGCGTAGCGTAATTAATTCCGGTAACCTGACGGATATAGGCCGTATCATCTTCCATTCGCCAACCATAGGGTAAAAACATACGCCCTGCCTTGAGGTAAAGGGAATTATCACGAAACCAGTACATTCCGTACATTTCTCGATTCGATGCTCCGCCCGGGCCTAAACGTTCGTCAAAGTAAAATGTCAGTCGCCCCGGAATCAGCGTGGTCTCCATATAAAATAATATCTCTTCTGACTCAAACGTGAATTTATTAGCCTGGTTGGGGATCTGGGTGGCAACAGCATTGACGCGCAGGTCACCGCCAAATGAGACACGGTCGCTGAGTCTGGCGACATTACTGAAATCCGTCACCGTCTCCTCGGTCAGCGTATTCAATCCATAAATATGGCCATATTCATTACGCTTGCCACCACCGGTAGGGTTGACATGACACATCATACATTTGCCGCCGGATTGCACGGCCAACCATGGTTCGGCGATTGTGATATGGCTAAACAGCAGCAATACACCTGCCATCAGTAAACTTACGCTGCTTGCGCGAGAGTATCCATCCAGCGTTTTGGCGCTATCCTGTTGCGAATTAATCAACGATGCTGACATTGGCATTGTCGCTCCCTATAGTTTGTGAATTGTTATCGGTGACGGTAACTGTCAATGCAGTTGTCCCGACCTCCTCGGCACGCAGGGTCCAGCTCAACGTGACGGTTTGACCGGCATTGAGCGTGGCAATGCTTTGCGTTGCATTACCACTGCGCAGACGCCAACTGTCTTGTGGTGTCCAGCCCAGTGTGCTGCTCAATCCGCTCACGTCACCGCTGTTATTCACGACAATCGCGCTGACCGTTAACTCATCTCCGCTGGCAACACTGGTGGGCGCGCTAAGTGTGACACCAACGGCGGTGTTGCCCGGTGGTGGTGGTGGTGGCGTGGTGGTGCCTTGCTCCGCACCGGCATTAATCCATTGACGAATGATATCGATTGTTGTTTGAGGTAGCGGCGTACCACCGCGTGGCATCTGCGACCCCGTTATACCGGCGGCGCCTTCCAGTTTCTGAATCAGATAACTGTTATTGGCATTACCGGGTGACACACGTAATAACGTCGGTACCTGTTGACTCGTAACGCCCACCAGCATGGCATAACTGTTGGCTTCATCCAGGCGCAAGCCTTCCGGTGCACTGGCGCCGCTATGACAAACAATACAAATTGGTGTAAAGACATTGTCCTGGATAGAGCGCCAGGTTGCCTGCAATCCACCGCCGCCACTGGGCGGAGCTTGCACGACAAATGCCAGCAGGTAATCACCACCGGCACTGCCATTGCCATCACCATCGAGTGCATTGGCGTTGAGATCCAGCAGCGGTGCAGAGCCAGTGCCGACCAGCTTTAATTGATAGCTGTCATCAGTCGATGCAATACCCGTCAGGTTGATGGTTAATAATGCCGGATTGGCTGTTGAGAGATTCAGGCTCGCCGGCGTGATGGCAACTTCATTGCCACTGGTAAAATTACCGTCACCGCCGCTGCGCTGCAGTATTACCGTGGTGTTATTGATCGAGGCCGCGTTCATCTCCTGACTGAAGGCGATATTAATAGTCGCCGGCAATGTGGTGACGGTACTGCCGCTGGCCGGGTTAGTCGAAATAACCGAAGGTGGTTGATTCACTGGCGGCGGTGCGCTTACCGCCGGTGGTGCCCCGGCAGCTATCCACTGTTTCACGAACTCAATACTCTCCTGGGATAAGGCCGGTCCACCCAATGGCATTTGTCCACCAACCGCAGCGGTACCTTCCAGTTTGGCAATCAGATAACTGCTGGCGGGATTGCCCGGGTTAACTCGCAGCGTAGAGGGCACTTCGACACTGCTCACACCAACCAGCGCGGCATAACTGTTAGCCGCATCCAGACGCAAACCCAGGGGTGCACTGGCGCCGCTATGACACACAGTACAAACCGGAGTGAAAATATTTTGTTGTATCGAGGTAAAGTCAGCAGCCAGCGGTGTGGCAGGAGCATTACCTGCCGGCTGACCGTTGGCATCCAGACCAGCGCCGCTACCAGCGCCGCACGCCGTCAGCAGTAAGACCAGAAACGCTATAAGACTTAATTTCAACATATCTATATCCTCTTTGTAGCGGCTGCTTCTTTTAGCAACGCTTATCCTTGACAAAGAGATTCGCATAAGTCGACATTAGTGATCAGTGACTGAGTCACGTTGAAAACATTTCTGTTCCACCATTTCATAACAAACTGAGTTAGAACATGACACTTGCCATGGATGAAAAAACAACACTGTTGCACAAGTACTTTGCCACGCTGGCGGACAGTCGCGAACCTGCCTTGCAGCAACTGCTCGCCAGCGCACATATTGTCAGGCTCCAGGCGGCGCAACCGGTATTTCATGCCGGTGCCATGTGCCAGAATTATCTACTTGTGCTCAAGGGCAGTGTCTGTGTTTACCTCACCACGATCACCGGCCGTGATGTGGTTTTGTATCATGTGGGTCCCGGTGAATCTTGTGTGATCACCACTTCGTGCCTCCTGGGCGGCAATGATTACCCTGCTGCCGGCGTTACCGAAGAACCAACCATTGCCCTGGCTATCAGCGCACACCAGTTTCAGCAAGCGCTGGCATCGTCGACTGATTTTCGGCAGCTTGTATTTGCCAATCTCGGCGAGCGGATCTCGCAGCTAATCGCCCGCATCGAGGCAGTCACCGTGGGTGCCATTGATCAACGACTCGCCGAGGCGTTACTGGCGAATGCCCGGGAAACAACCACGGTTACCACCACTCATCAACAACTGGCGGCAGAGCTGGGCACAGCACGTGAAGTTGTTTCGCGGCATCTCAAACAATTTTCAGCACATGGCTGGATTCGCATGCGGCGTGGGACTGTGGAGATTGTCGACCGCGCGGCACTGGCGAAGCTTTCCTGTCGTTAACCAGTTTATTCCCGCTTCAACCTGCAGCGACTTCCATACGAAGTTGTTAGTTAATCATTGGTTGCTTCTGCAGTCATCCAGCAACCCGCCGGATTTCGCACCCGGCGGGTTGCATCGATCATCAGTCTTCGAGTTCTACTTCACGCAGTGTGCCGGCTGCGAGTACGTTATCAACATCAGCTGGCAACCTGCCTTTTGCCTTTACCAGCCCACCATTGGCGCTGAGGGTATTGAAAAATGTCGTTTGTCCGCCAACGATGGCGATGTCGTTCACGTCCCGGAAATCTGCTGGGGTAAGCAGATTGGTATCCACTGTCACGCCGAGGATCTTGAACGTCGGATTTATTACCTCAGCCTTGAGCACCGCACCTTGCAGAATCACATCCGCATCTTGATCACTGGCACCGCGATCTTCGATTTCGGTCGCAATCACCGAAGTAGCGCCCGAGGCGCGGCCGCGAATGCGTACGTTTTTGCCGTTTAAGAGGGCGAGGTCGCTTGCAGTGGCCGAAGTGTTCTTGAGCTCGGTGAAACTGTTGGCTGTCACGGTGATCCTGTAACAGTTGTTTTATTCGTAGGGTGCGTCATGCGCACCGTGTTGATTATTTGTGTCATCTGGTGCGCACGGGGCGCACCCTGTAAAAATCACGAGTGAATCGTCAACGCGCGTAAGCTGACATGCAGGGTGCCAATAAGTGCAGCGCATTGCATCGGATGTTTTTATTTGGCGCAATAAAGATTGCGCCATGTGCATCACGCAAATAAAAAAGGTATTAACGTATATGATTTTTTGTAGGGTGGGCACAGCCCACCAGGTTTCTCTGTCAGGTATGGAATGTCAAATGTAAGGCCTGACCCTCTCGCCTCTATTCTAGTTGCACTAACTCATCAACCGTTAACTGTTCGGCCAAAATAGCGCTCTTAAAGATTCGTATCATTCAGTAAACGTCTGTAATTGTTTTTTGCTGCGTGTCATGAGCAGTGATTCAGCTTTTTGGGTGATGCTGCGCATACGCGAGGCACTTGGCTGGAAGCGTCCCGGGAAGGTCTCGCCCTGCTGGCTTTGCTGGATGATTGCCAGCATGGCTTCGAATGCCTCGGCACCCACGATGTAACCGGCTGTGCGATTGTTGGACAGCACCGCTATTGGGTGGTCAGTAAAATAGATTTGTGGCTTTTTGCGAAACTCGGAAATTGATACCGTTTCATCGGCCAGCATCACTTGTGTAGTCATACATCACCTTGTACGTCAGTTCGTACATAATATAGTACAACTAATTCTGTGTTGCAACCGCATTCAAGAGCTGATTGCCATATCGAACAGTCCACAATAATCGGCCAGGTGCGTTTGACTTCCTGCAAGGCAATGGCGCGGGCGGATAATTTGCTGTCGGCTTCGCTGGCCTGGTAAATGTATTCGCGTACATAGGTTTGTTCGGCGGCGGTGGCGATGCCGGTGAAACACAGCAGGGTGGGGAACATGATCAGGAGGGTGTTGATAAACCGCGGTGTGTGCATTGTTGCGTCCTTATGATGTTTGCAAACTTGAACGAATCTGGCAGCGCGTAGCCTGGATGTAACGCAGTGTAATCCGGGAATTTGGCTATGATTTTGTTTCACTATCCGGATTGCGGTTGGTGATTATGCCGATTTTGTTATTTCACGCCCTCGATCAAATCGATATCCTTGCGCAGCAAATCATTGACCATGTCGTTAACTTCAACGCCTTTTGTTTTGGCCTTGGCGGCAATGTAATCCAGTACATCGGCATCGAGGTAAACGGGCAGGTTGAGTGTGGCATCCGGCTTGTGGAATTTGCCGCGCGTACCTCTGGAAAAATCGTATTCTTTTTTCATCGTTATGTTTCCTCGTATTGCCATAGTTCGTTCGGAGTGGCTTCCCGCGCCGAGATAAGACGCAGTGTTGCACTGTGATCCTTATGCTCGGTATAGGTGTGGGCTACAACCAGTAATCGCCCGTTTCGGGTTTTGCCGATTGTCACCCAGCGTTCTTCGGTTTCGCTGTGTTCATCATCGAAGACTGAGATATGCAGCGCATCAAGAAATACTTCGGCGGCTTGCTCAAAATTTACGCCATGTTTCGAGGTATTGGCCTTGGCCTTGCGTGGGTCCCACTCGAAGTTATATTGCATTCTTGATCCCTGGTTGTCCAGTCAGCGCCGTGTGGCTGCCGGGCGGTAAGTGCCTGTGTACTTTGTATCAGATTGTGCAGCATCTTGCCCAGTCTGTGAGCAGCAAAAAACTGGATTGGCTTTAGATTTCCAAGAATGGTACCGGATGTGATGAAACAGAGTGGCGTCTTGGGCTTCGCTGTGCTCTGCGGCCAATCTATGGGGCTGGTATTTCAAAAGCTGGATAACCCGTCTGAGCGGGATCAAGGTGGAAGAGTAGCCGTAGGATGGGTGCGGCGTAGCGAAACCTATCAATAGCTGTGTTGCGCTGATAGGAAAAGAGATGGGTTACGTTTCACTTCACCCATCCTACTTAACTGCGCGGGTTGCACCCGCCCTACAAAGCTGTGCGCCTAAGGGCGCACCTACAAATGATGTGTTCTAACTCGGCGGGATTGGATATGCCGCTGACGAAATTGTTATTTTTCCATCAAGAAACGATGAATATTTTCCGCCGCTTCACGGCCGTCATTAATACCCCAGACAACCAGTGATTGCCCGCGGCGGCAATCGCCCGCCGCGAACACGCCCTTGATGCTGGTGGCGTAGTTTCCATATTCGGCTTTGTAATTTGAACGTGGATCGTATTCGATACCGAGCGCATCGCTGATGTAATGTTCCGGGCCGAGGAAGCCCATGGCGAGTAATACTAAATCGGCTTTCCATTCTTTTTCGGTGCCGGCAATTTCATTCATTTGCATGCGGACGGTTTTGCTATCGGGTTTCCATTCCACTTCAATGCTGGTGACACTGGTAACATTGCCTTTGGCATCGCCAGTGAATTTTTTGCTCAACACGCAGTAAGTACGTGGATCGCTGCCTTGCACTTTGGTTGCTTCGTCGTGGCCGTAATCCACGCGAAAAATATGCGGCCAGGCTGGCCATGGATTATTGTCGGCGCGTTCTTTGGGTGGTTTCGACATTAATTCAAAATTGACAACTGATTTGCAGCCGTGACGTAACGAGGTGCCGATACAATCGGTGCCAGTATCACCGCCACCTATGACCACCACGTTTTTATCTTTGGCAGAAATATAATTTCCGTCTTTTAAATTGGAATCGAGCAGGCTTTTGGTATTGGCAGTCAAAAATTCCATGGCGAAGTGAATGCCATTAAGCTGGCGGCCTTCAATCGGCAAGTCGCGAGGGGTGGTGGCGCCGGTTGCCAGCAATACGGCATCAAAATCTTTCATTAATTTTTTAACATCGACATTTTTGCCGACGTCCGCGTTGGTATTGAAGGTTACGCCGGCATCACGCATCAGCTGTACGCGGCGATCAACAATTTTCTTTTCCAGTTTCATGTTGGGAATGCCGTACATTAACAGGCCGCCGATGCGATCGGCGCGTTCAAATACGCTAACCAGATGCCCGGCTGCATTTAACTGTTCGGCCGCGGCCAGGCCTGCTGGACCGGAGCCAATAACAGCGACTTTTTTACCGCTGCGTTTTGCCGGTGCCATGGATGTAATCCAGCCTTCATCAAACGCGCGGTCAACAATGGCGCACTCAATGTTTTTAATGGTG
>JACPVK010000075.1 GCA_016191795.1 Gammaproteobacteria bacterium | reverse complement strand
GGGGGCATTGAAGGTATCGGTGTAGGCGACGGATGGATTATTGCTGTACAACAAACCCAGTCCCAGCGTATCAATAATACTGACGTCAAACGCATCGGAGAAAATCGCACCACCTGCTGCATTAACGGTGAGTGTGTAACGCAATATGTCACCGGCATCGGGCGGGTTACCGGGGCTGGTGATGTTGGCAACCGTTTTGGAAGCTAGTGTCAGTTGTGGCTCAACAATAGAAATATTGTCGAGCGGATTGGTCGAGCCACTCGCACCAAGAATTTGAGAACCACCTGGTGAAGCGGCAAACGTATAACTGGCTGTATTACCAAAACTGGCCAGCGTATTTTGTGCCACCGGATTATTGGCAACACGTGCAACAATGTTGATAACAGCCTGCTCACCGGCTTCAATCAAACCAAGTACCACTCCGGCCTGATCTGTACCAACACCGGTTGTTGCTGTAATGCCGCAAACATTAATACCGGCACCGCATGTGCTGGTTACATCCAGACTGGCACTTACAAACACCAGGCTATCATCCAGGTTATCTGCAATGGTCACATCATTTTGAGCAACGGTTAGCGGCGCACCCGGTACAGTTATTTGATAAGTAACCGTTTCACCAATGGTTGCTTCATGTGAAACCGGTGCCTGCAAACTCTTCAGCAAGGTAAAGGTATTGGTTGCAGCCAGGTTGTTCATATTGAAAACAACCGGGCCAACCGGGCCCCAGGTTTCACGTTCAAACACATTGGCTGCGGGATCGGTTGCCGGTAGCGAGTGATATTGCGTTATCTGATAATTGTTGTCCCAGGATTGATTAGTCAGCGCAAAAGTTGGATCAACCTGCACGGCATATTCAATCAATATACAGTTGTTGGGTGCACTGGTAACAGGATTAACGGCAATGCCGTTAAAGACAAAATTCATATTGGCGACAACGGCACCGGTTGTAGTGGTCACAAACGGCGTTAATGTATAAGTGTAATCTGAACCCGCTGCAGCCAGTGCGCCATTCACATAAACATTTAAACCGGCAATGGTGCCAGGCAATAATGGATATTCCAGATTGTCATCGACAACGACATCATAGGCCGCGCCATTACCGGTGTTACAGGCGTTCAAGTGGAAATGCATGATTTCACCGGATGCAACCGATGTACCACTGGCTACCAGTATATTGTGATCAGCATTGCTGCGACGTTCCTTGCTGATATTCGCCAGTGTAAATATGGGCTCTACGGCAACAATACTTTCAGAGTCGCTGATATTTACCGTGGCTGATGACACATCATAGAACGCGGCATTAGCGGAATTCGTCAGTGTTTCCTGCGGATTTGTTGGCGCAGTCTGTTGCACGGGTTCAATTTCATCATTAACAACGCGCGCGGTGTAAACGATGACAAGGTTATCATTGGCCACATTGTTATCAGCCACATTTACTACATCACCAATCGTCCAGGTAATCGTGTTGGCACCGGGGCCGTTTGTAATCGCCGGCGAAGCAATATCCATATGCGTGAACGGTGCAACAGCTGAATAAGGTACCGTTGTGTCACCATTCACCGAATCAATCGTCACCACTTCCATTCCATTTGGCAGCGTATCAATCAGTGAAATATTTTCTGTTGTGCCTTCCTGCAAATTCAGCGTCAGCGTGTATTGCACCGTATCTCCGATACGCAGACTGGTAACTGATGCCACTTTGGTAATCGTATTGGGATTGGGAACAGTAGCGGTTGCGGTAGCAGGACCGGCGCAATAATCATTGGGTGCAACGACAGCTGTACAATCATTTACGGGTGAGCCACCATTTCGTTCAAGCGGATTTGCACCATTTAGAGATGTCCAGTCAATGACAACCGAGTTGGTAATAGTTTGGTTGGTTTCAACCGTATTCTGAACAACAACGCGATAGGTCAGTACCAGAATCTGGCCTGCGGGCACATCGAGGGTTTCATCGGCATTACCACGACCCCAGATCAGTGGACCGCCCGGTGCATTCAGTGGTGCCGTTACAAATCCGGCGACGGGAATTGCATTGATTGTGGCAGTGGGTGTGAAAGTGCCATCGAATTGCACAGATGCCGGAATGTTGTCCCGAACATTAATGTCAAACGCAGTGGCATTACCGGTGTTTTCAATGGTGACTTCATATTCGAGAATATCACCCGCATCCGTATCCGCTGTACCCGATGTGATATTGCTCCATAACTTGCTTACAGTTAACACCGGCTCCACCACCGTGACAGCGGCGGTGTTATCGGTACGCACTTCGGTGGCGGCGGTTTCGCCATTAGTGTAATTCAGCGTGGCGTTGTTTTGCAGGTTGTCACCGACGTTGGTAGCCACATCATTATTGATGCGAGCACGATAATTGATAATGATTTGCGGATTCACAGCTGTGGTAGTCGGATCGTTTTCGCTGGCAGTATCAACCGTACCAATATTCCAGGTCACTACACCGGTGGATTCATCAGCAGGGAATGCAGTAAACGCACCTTCAGCTGGCGCTAAGCCATTAATCAGCGCAATGTCCTGGAAGGTATAAGTGATGTCATAGGTTGCATCATTTTCCAGTACATATGTTTCGCCGGTCGCAAGCAGAGCATCAAGATTATCCGTAACCGTTACGCCATTGCTAATGCCTTCCGGCAAGGCAATCACAATCTGGAAGGAACGGTGCGAACCGATAGCAACCGGGTCTACAGTTAAATCCGTTTTGGTAATTGTTAGTTGTGGTACAACAACAGAAGCAGTGGCGCTCGCGTTGTAATCATTTGGCGGATTCGTTGATGCCGGAGCCACGCCCATCAATTGACCATTACGCATACCCAGCACATCACCATCGGCTGCAAGCGTACGTGCAGCTGCGGTATCGATATCTGGCAAGGCAGTATTAACAGATGGCAGCGAGGTCCAGCGTGCCTGTATGGTGTTATTTAAAATTTCATGCGGCTGAACAGCAGGATTGACACCCTGGCCCGCACGCACCCGGAAAGTGAACGTAATGGTTTCAGCAGGATCCAGCGCATAGCCAGCGCTGGCCATGTTATCCCAGTTGAAGATTGGCTGATTGACACCCAGTGTTGCAACATCCACATTATCCGGTGGTGTTGTACCGGCTACGCTGGCCGCAACATAGGTCATATTGGTACTGACAAGATCATCCAGAATTTGCAAATTATAAGCGGGCGCTGTTCCACTGTTGGTAGCCGTTACAGTTACCAGTAAAAGGTCATCCGCATCG
This sequence comes from Gammaproteobacteria bacterium, assembly GCA_016191795.1. Classification (GTDB taxonomy): domain Bacteria; phylum Pseudomonadota; class Gammaproteobacteria; order SZUA-229; family SZUA-229; genus JACPVK01. Next base: position 567 of record JACPVK010000075.1, on the reverse strand, counting down.
GCAGCTGTTACCGGTGCAAACGATTTGGTAACTGTCACGACGGGTTCGCGCACAACCAGATCAGCTGCCGCATAATTTAATGTCACCGTCGTACTGGCTTCGTTAACATAGGTTAAACGTGTTAGCGTAACATTTGTGGAACAGGCTGCGGGTGGCGGCACGGCCGCACTGCCAGTGCTGCCACCATTACGCAAATTACATCCTTCCTGTGTCGTCGCGGTATTGTCTACTCGCGCTATAAATGCGGCGTAAAAATCAAACAGATTATTGGTGCTGGCTGTGGTTAATTGCTGATTACCAAAATTCCATTCAACCACATCATTGGTACCGGTGCTGGTGCAGGTGGCGGCAAATGAACCACCGGGAACAAATCCGGCTGCACTATAGGGTGCTGCATTCAAATTAATGGTTTGCGCATCCACGCAGCGTACACCCGGCGGCAATTCATCACGTATTCTAAAATTACGTAAATTCGCTACCGGAATTTGCGCATGTAATTGATATCGTACTTCCTCGCCCACTACCACATTTTGCGGTGAGCCTGTGTAGGGAGAATTGGAAACAGTT
>JACPVK010000058.1 GCA_016191795.1 Gammaproteobacteria bacterium | reverse complement strand
CCTGTTTGGGCCATGGGCAAAGTGCCAACTGTACTGGTGCCGGGAAAATCCATTTATGATTTGCGTGGCAGTGTAAAGGTTAACGGACAAATGGCGAATGTTGATACCGTGATTAACAGCAGCGCATTGATAGAAACCGGTGCCGATAGCCATCTGATTTTTGCGGTGGGCAAAGATGCTTTTATCTTGCGTCATAACAGTTCTTTGCAGTTGAGTGGCAAAGGTTTGATCAGTGAGATGAAGCTGCTGTCAGGAAAGTTATTGTCGGTTTTTGGCAAGCGTGAACAGGCGCAACCGCTCGGTATTAAAACTGTCAACGCCACGATTGGTATTCGTGGTACAGGTATCTATATTGAATCCGAACCAGAGCTGTCTTATGTCTGTACCTGCTACGGTTCAGCGGAGCTGGCATCGTTAAATGATAACGCAAGCCGTGAAATCGTGCTCACGCAACACCACGAATCGCCGCGCTATATCTTAAGCAGGGAATCGACCGGCAATAATATTCGCAAGGCAGCGATGATAAATCACACTGATGATGAGCTGGCGCTCATAGAGGCGCTGGTTGGCCGGGATGTGCCATTTGCAATCAGTGGCGGTTATAGCGTGCCGCGTAAATCCGGCTATTGATGCGCAGTGTTTTAAGCGTCATGGGCGGATGCCGTGCGTAACCGTGCCTCAACCAGAATGCGGTTAATGATTTTCTGGTCTGCAATTTGCGGATATAAATTTATCAGCTGGCTGGTTTCAATAGCGTATTTTTGTGCAGCCAGTTCAAGACGTGCTCTGGTTGCCAGCGACAGGTTCTGCAAGGTGAGTATTCTCGGTGCCAGCCAGTTGTGATATTCCCTTGCCAGTAATTGGGTGTCGAGATTTGGCCAGTGCTCACGTATCAGTAATTCGGGGAATTTTTCATTCTCGAGTATTCGATGATGTAATTCCGGTTCAAGATTTTGGGCAGTGACGCCGGTTCCATTACCTGTATCGTCACGCAAAAACCACTGGCTTCTAATTGGATAGCAGGTGTTGTCGGAGATCATTTGTTCAAGTTTTAATAATGGATCGGTAGTAATGTGAGTCAGCACCGGGAGAAAATCGCGTTTGCTGTGAGTGCTGGCGCGCCAGTGAGCAGGCTTGAGCAAATCCAGATTGTATCCATCAATACGCGTGGAAATTAAGGCGACAGGTAAATTTTCAAGGCTGTCGAGTATCCACAATTCATAGTGATCCTTCGATTCAAAAGGCATGTGTTGCAAACTGGATTCAAGTGCCGGAATTAACTGGTTTTCAATCACTTCATCTTTGGGTGTGTCCAGCATGGGGTCCAGTGGCATGGCTTTAAGCCCCGCCTGTTTTGACCATACGCCCCATAAAACATATCGGCGCACCAGGCCCGCATGACTTAAGCCCAGATGGTGTTGCTGGGTTTCGCAACTGACCTGTATTTGCCAGAATATGCCGTCGTTACTGATAGCGCGTGCGAGTGAGATGCTCGCAACATAGACCAGTCCCATAAAAGGTGACAGTTGTCGCTGGCTGTAGAGCTGTATCTCACCCATGTGTTTATCAGAGGTGGATGGTGACAGTGAATTGCTGGTCGGCATCACGAACCAGATCACCACTGTGTACGCGAAACTGGCCTGATGTTTTGTCTGCGTAATAGAGTTTGAGAGTCTCGCGTATGACAGGAAAAGCCAGTTCATTCCAGGGTATTTGCTGTTCAGTAAGCAAGGCGGTCTCAAGACTTTCAATGCCGGGGCTGGCGTATCCCTGGTGCAGTTCCCCGCGATACATCATGTATACCTGGGAAATATGCGGAATGCTGAATGTGCAAAATAATGAGGTGTTAATTACCTGGGCATTTGCTTCTTCCATGGCTTCACGCATGGCGCCTTGCAAGGTGGTTTCACGATTTTCCATAAAACCGGCAGGTAAAGTCCACAGGCCGTGTCTGGGTTCAATGGCTCGGCGGCATAACAGGATTTTGTCCTGCCATTCGGCGATACAGCCGGCAATGATTCGCGGATTCTGATAATGAATAGTGGCGCAGGCGTCACAGACGTAACGCGGCCGATTGTCACCTTCAGGTGTGATATGACTAACGGGGGCGCCGCAACTACTGCAAAACTTCATGGTTCACCACGTATAAAATGAGATGCAGTAAGAGTAATGCTATCTGCTGTCACTGTAAATTCACAATCAGTATGAAAAATGTAAAATCCATGTGGTATTTTAGGCTGGTCTAAACAGGTATATGAACATGAGTGAGATGACACAAGACGAGACGACGAATGCCTGCCGCTCGGAAAATGAAATGGAAGAACTGGTGCTGCGCGAAAGCATTGTCAGCGCCACGGGGCTTAATAAGCATAGCGTTCAGATTGGTATCAAGGGCGATCCATCCTTGCGTGAGACCAGTCTTGAGCGAAAAAAATATGAGAGCCCGGTAGACAAGGTGATGGATAAATTGATTGTTAACCTTGAAGATGCCCTGCTCAATCACAGTACCTATCGTGTCTATATCGGTTTTAATTCAGGCGAAGTTCATACCTACTCGATTCTGGATCCGCTGCGTCATGAAATTCATGATGCTGAAAAAATGGCTGATGCTGCCTACATTAATCGTCACTTTCCGGCGATAAGCTATGAAGACAAGATCCAGGCGATGCGTGAAATTTACGATGTAATTTTGAAGAGTCGCTACATGGAGAAAGTGCCCGGGTACTGGAAAAATATTTTTCGCAAGCGTCACGATGTCTGGCAGCCAATGGCACAGGGAGAAATTCATGCGGTGATGATGTCTCTTAAAACCCTGCGCGACTTACCGGATTTTTATTTACGTAATGTCACGATTTGTATTGTGCAGGACATGGTGCGTATGCAATTTAATTGCGATGGTACGCAGATAATCAGTGCCGAAAATTATAAAAAATTTATAGAAGATAATCTGACGCATGTTTAGCAACTGATTCATGGGTGATGCCTGGCGTTTTACACGTCTCAACTTCTCTTCGATGAAAAACCATCCTGCCAGCAAGTTCTAGGGAATGGCGAAGTGCATAACCAGCATGACTACCCCAATGATGGTTAACACAAAGGCTGCGGTGCCTGCCAGTCCAACGATGACATATGTGCTTATCTTGCCCCGGGCAAAATCTTCCTTGCGTTTTTTATCGCTCTGTACGCCGATGAATGCAGCCAGTACGCTGCCAATCACGTTGCCAATGCTCTGGTGTTTGTCGTTCAATTGTTCAGACATTCGGTTGCCTCTGGATATGCAATGTTGTAACGAATAAGAAGTGATGATTGATTACGGGCTAATCATAACTTATTTGCATTGCCTGTGGCTGGGTTGTAAAGGCGGGTTGAAACTTCGGGAGTGGACTAAAAGGTTGCTGCGGGCCAGGCCGTAAACATCATTGAGAAATAATGCGTAATGATTCTAAAAAGTAATGTATACCAGCACCTTACTCAGGCAAGCGAATATACTGCTCGCCTGAGTAAGGTGTTTTGCTTCAATTTTTATAT
>JACPVK010000122.1 GCA_016191795.1 Gammaproteobacteria bacterium | reverse complement strand
TGGCAGCGCGACTATCAATACCTGAGCCCGGGCGAACATGGCGAAGTGGATATTTATACCCTGGGTGCCGATGGTGTTGACGGTGGTGAAGATGCGAACGCCGATATTGGCAACTGGAACATACAATAATCTTGCTCAAGCAACGCGCTTTCACCCTGATTGAATTACTGGTGGTGGTATCGATTATTGCCATCGCCTTTTCTGCTTTCATTATGCTGGGATTTTCTTTCAGCAACCCGCAGGACGCCTTGCGGGCCGAGGCTCAAAGACTGCATGCTCGCCTGCAGTTCGCCCACGAGCAGGGCGTGATGCGTGGTGAGGACTATGGCGTACGCTTTAACGAAAAAAGTTATCGAATAATGCGTTACGATCCAAAAGAAAAATGGCTGGATATAGATAACGACAAATTACTGTTGCCGCACCCACTACCGGACAATATGCGTATTCAACTTGAACTGGAAGGCATTACGGCGGTCATTACCGAATCTGACGACGATATAAAGAAAGCGCCAGAATCCAGGCCAGATCAGAAGTCAGACCCAAAGCCAGATCCGGAACAGGAAATAAAACCTCAGGTTTTTTTATTATCCAGCGGCGAAACCTCGCCGGATTTTGAAGTGCGCATTCGCATTAGTGGCAGTGAATTAAGCGAAGCGGTTCATGGAAACATTAATGGACAGTATGAACTGGTTAAGGATTAAACTTACTATTGCTCTGTTACTGGATAGTAGCTGCCGGCGAAGCAATGTTTTCAGTACACGAGTATTAACAGCCATCACAGATTAATGCACGCTCATAACAAACATCACCACGGTTTCACGCTCGTCGAAATTCTCGTCGCCATGACCATCATTGCCATCGCCATGGCGGCATTAATTAAAGCATCGGGTGATTACACATCCAGTGCGTCGTATCTCAAGCAAAAAACTCTGGCACATTATGTCGCCATGAATGAGTTGAATAAATTACAGATTGCCAATGCCTGGCCACCCCTCGGTACGGAAAAAAGCTCAGTTAAACTGGCCAACCATGATTGGGGTGTTACCCGTGATATTCTTGAAACCGGTGACCCCGCCACCCATGCTGCCCGCTTTACGGTTTATGTTGATACCGATTACCAGCTGGCCATTACGCACTTGCAGGGATATTTATCTCAACACAGTGGCGCTCAATTAACAGGCGCTGTCCAGTGAACCCGGTTACTTGCCGCGTGAATTTTTATTTGCCTCATCGCAGGTCACCTATGCGTGGGTTTACCCTGATTGAATTACTCATTGCGCTAATGATATTTGGCATACTGGCGATGCTGGCTTATGGCGGACTGGATAGCGTGATGCAGAGCCGCGAGCGTACCACTGCCGAATTACAACGCTTGCGGCAATTACAAATTACGTTCAGCCAGATGCAACGCGATATAGAACAACTGACTCCACGTGATGGCCATGATGCCCTGGCCGGTAAATTATTGCGGCTGTCTGCCGGGCAAACTTCAGACACCGGTTTATTAATGCAATATACCAAAACCGGGTTTCGCAATCCGGCACAACAGATACGCAGCCATTTACAACGCGTTGCATGGCGGATTGAAGATAACAAACTCTATCGCCTGTCATGGCCTTATGTTGATCGCGCCTTTGATGATCAATCCACGTCAACCTTAATGATGGAACGGGTTAGCGACGTTAAAATTCGTTTTCTCGACAATAAAAATGAATGGCATAATTTATGGCCACTACCGGATGCCCTGACCAATGGTGCCACCTTGTTGCAACCGCTGTCCGTTGAAGTAACGCTGGTGATGGATGACTGGGGTGAAATAGTACGCCTGTTCAAGGTACCGGGATGAAAACCTTCGCCAGACAACAGGGTGTTGCATTAATCGTTGCGGTACTGGTGGTCGCCATTGCAGCCGTGCTTGCCACAGCACTGGTGGATCGTCTCAATCTCGATATACGCCGCACCGAAAACCTCATTCATTCCGAACAGGCCTATGTTTATGCACAGGGCGCGGAGATTATTGCCATTGCCGCCTTAAATGCCGACAGGAAAAACAATAAATACGATAGCCTGGATGAAGACTGGGCCATGGAAACCCCGCCGTTTCCGGTTGAAGGCGGCGCCGTCGTTGGTAAACTGACTGACCTGCAAAGCTGCTTCAATATTAACAATCTCAATCGCGTGATTAACGCCGCCAACATCAATGAGGATATCCAGCGTTTCACCCGGCTGTTAAGCGCTGTAGACGTGCCATCTGCATCGGCCGACACGGTTATCGACTGGCTGGATGATGACATGCAAACCACACCGCCGGGAGGCGCTGAAGATGACTGGTATATCGGCTTGACCCCACCGTACCGGGCTGCAAACGGCCCTGTAACCAGCATCAGTGAATTACGCATGGTTAAAGGTTTTGAACCCACAGAAACGCGAGCCAATACTCTACAACCTTTTGATAAAATCGCACCTTATATTTGTGCCCTGCCCATATCAACAGCTATCAATATCAACACAGCACCGGACAAGGTGTTAAAATCCCTCAGCTCGGATATAACCGATGACGATGTCATTAAAATCATCGAACATCGAAATGGCGGGAGCGAACCTACAGACAAAGAAAATGCCCAGCCATTTGAATCGCTGGAAGAATTTAAAACCTTTATGCAGAACGAACTTAAAAAGCCCAACTTCTCCACCCAGAACATGAGCGTTTCCAGTAATTATTTTTTACTGGATGCCACTGCTCAGATCGGCAATAACCGTTCAAGCCTCTACAGCATTATTCAACGTGATGACAATGGAAAATGTCATGTCATTGCCCGTTCACAAGGTGTTTGGTAATCCTATGGCTGATTCCCTGTTAATCCACTACAAGGCCAACGGCGTTATGCATGTCGCCGCTCTTAATGAGACTGGCAAACTGCGTGAACCTTCCGCGGTGATGACACACGATGAACTGGCAGAAAAATATGCCAATGCCCAGGCCACCTTACTGATTGACAGCGCCTTGTTACACAGTGCCCGTATCTCTTTACCCGGCAATAATCGTCAACGCCAAATCAAGGCTGCTCCTTATGCACTGGAAGATCAGCTCGCCTGTGATATAGACGAACTGCACTTTACTCTCGGCAAACGCGAAGCAGACAATCTGATTGCCGTCGTCTGCATTAATAAATTATTACTAAAAAATCTGCTGGCAAAACTGTCCCAGGCAACCATACAGGTGAACGCCGTATGCCCGGATTTACTGGCGCTGCCACTGGCAGATCAGCAATGGACCATACTGATAGACGCTCAGGACGCCTACATAAAAATTTCTGCGCAATCCGGTTATTATTGCGAACGTCATAATCTACCGTTGATATTGCCCGCATTACTCAAACAATCCACTATCGCACCCCAGACCCTGCTGGTCATAACACAGGCGGAAGATGAAGTTAACGAGCTGTTTGCCGGTACCGATTTACCGCGTGTCACACAAAATTTTTCGCAATCATTACTCAATGTTTTTGCCACACATTTGAGTGATGCACGTAGCATGAATTTATTACAGGGCGAATTATCCGTTAAACGCAGCAGCTCCCTGACATGGCGGGTTTGGCGCATTGCGGCCATTGCTGGAATCAGCTGGCTGTTATTAAAACTGATGGTGGCCGGCCTTGAAATCCAGATGCTGAATCAAATCAATGACCAGCTTACCGCTAACATTGAATCAGAATTTAAACGCATTTTTCCGGATGCCAAAAAATTCTCGGGCATGCAAAGTCGGGTAAAGAATCGCCTCAAGCAACTACGTGGCGGCGCTGACGATTCACAGGAAATATTTTTGCAAATGCTGGCTGACGCGGCACCCTTTCTTACCGTTGACGGCCTGAGCATACATGGTATCGCCTATCGCGAACGTCATATCGATCTCGAACTACAGGCCAACTCATTGCAAATTCTGGAATCAGCCAAATCAAAACTCGACACCCAGGCCAGCCTGAAAACCGTGTTATCCACCTCGGTTGAAAAGGACAAAGTGAAAGCCAGATTACGCATCGAACAGAATACACAGGACAATGGAGCCAATAAGGAATGAAGACTTATATTGAATCCTTGCAACGATGGCTCGATAGCCTGCAGCCACGTGAACGTCAACTGGTAGTAAGTGGCAGCATAACCCTGTCAATTATTATGTTTTACCTGCTGGTATGGGATCCGGTATTCAGCAAGCTGGAAACCGCCAGAGAAAATATCGAGGCACAACGTCAGTTACTAACATGGATGCAAACTTCCGGTCAGGAAATTCGCAACCTGCAGGCCAGTGGCGCCAGCCTGTCGCCTCAATTAGCCAATCAATCCGTCAGTTCGCTGGTTACAATGAGCGCACAAAGCAATGGCGTGCAGGAATTTGTTACCAAGCTCGATTCAACCAAAGACGGCGTTGAATTACAGCTAAGCAATGCAGATTTTGATCGCACCATGACCTGGCTAAATGATTTGCAAACACGCTACCAGATTCAACCGCGCAAAATCATTATCGAACCGCAGGTTGACCCGGGCACCGTTAACGTTCGCATTACCCTCGAGAAACAATCATGAAACGCTGGCAAATTATTAGCGTTTTGCTATTCAGTTATTTCTTTTTTTTAATAGCCGGCATTCCCGCCAGCCGCGTGCTGCATTATTTACAACAATCGGGGTCAGCACCTGCAACCATTACCGGCGTCGAGGGCAGCATCTGGAACGGACATGCTGATGCTTTACTGATACCCGGCCAGCCCAAACTGGAAAATATTAACTGGTCTATTAACCCATTTTCCCTGATGATTGCTCGCCTGAGCGCTCATGTTGAAGCAGAAGTACACAAACAAACCATCACCGGCCATGTAAGCCGCAATTTCCTCAACGGCAATGTCTTTGCCTCGGATGTCACAACTAAATTGCCTGCCAGTGTTTTACAGAAAATTATTGACATGCCTTTTGGCGAACTTGGCGGTGACGTAGAAATATTTCTCGATCAGGTTAACTGGCAAAAAGACATGGTTCCGCTAATCGAAGCACGTATTTACTGGCAACATGCAAAGCTGACGCTCGCTCAAACGATTGATATGGGCCAGGTCAACATTACTGTATTACCCAACGATGCCAACCAGACCAACGTGACGCTAAGCAATACAGCTGGCGATCTCACCATGAATGGCGAAGCAACTCTCGGTACCGATCGCAGTTATTCATTAAGCCTGACCATGAAACCAAAAGATGCAACAGGCGATGTAGCACAGAGCCTGAATTTATTTGCCCAACGTCAGGCGGATGGCCTTTATCGTTTCAAACAAAACGGTAATTTGCGATCACTGGGCTTCTGAGATGAAAAACAGCAAGATTTATCGTCGCATACCTATACACTCAGCCGAGCCTGTCATTACACCTGAGAATAAATGCTCGTTCTGTCCCGGCTCAATTTGCTGCACCTATGTCACACAACATATACCAACACCACGCTCCAAAAAAGATTTTGAGCACCTGTTGTGGCAAGTGTCACATGACAATATAAAAGCCTATACCGATGAAGACGGCTGGACTTTATTAATAGAAAGTCGCTGCACACATTTACAAATTGATGGCGGCTGCGGGATTTATCTGATAAGACCGGAAATCTGCCGCGAGCATTCCAATGACTATTGCGAATTCGATGCCCCGGCGGATGAAGGCTTTGATTTATATTTCCCGGATTACGACACCTTACGAGATTATTGCATCAAGCGGTTTAAATCCTGGGATAAATAGACTGTAACCCCGGCACTGCAATTTAGATCTTGCAGATCACGACGTTACTTTGCTGGTCGTCTCAATACAACCCCATCATCCGCAGCTCACAGATCATCCCTAAATTTTCCAGTTCTCTGTAATCTCGAATACTTTTTGACATGCACGACTTATAGTCAGAGAAATATTCAATTCACGGCTATTTTGTTCAGTTGAGACCGCCTGGATACCCACCAGGGCACGATGACGAGGCAGTCTTCCTCTACGTGACGCAGTATTAAGTGCTTCACGCAATGCGACATCATGCGTATTATCGCTTTTATTATGCTTAATAAAGGCATCCATTTCAAAACCTTCATATACATGCACAGCATCCGATCTAACATGTGCATGATCAGCATCGATAACAATCAATTGCTCGGTTGACTCGATATATTCTTCCAGATTTTTTTCGCAACTATTACTGTCCAGTAACTCAAGATTTTGAATATTGCTGCGATTACGCAAATAATC
>JACPVK010000057.1 GCA_016191795.1 Gammaproteobacteria bacterium | reverse complement strand
TTAAAGTTTTAACCTTAAATAATTTGAGGAAATAGCAATGGCTGATTTACGCCCGCCGATTGAGTCTGGATGTCCAGATGGTTTCCAGTATATGCATCCTGTAATGCGCCGTAACTTTGCACAATGGAAGTACCACACCGATCCACGTCCAGGTGTTCTGTGCCACGTTGCTAACAGCGGTGAAACAGTTTTCACGGTCAAAGCCGGTACCCAGCGTATTCTTGACCTGTTCACCCTGCGCACCCTGACCAAGATTGGTGATGATTATGCTGACGGTTACGTCCGCTTCACCATTCGCTCCAACATTGAATACATCGTAGCCGATGAAGCCAAGGTTGCGCCGCTGATCAAGGCGCTCGAAGCCAAGGGTTTTGTTGTGGGTGGTACACGTAACTCTGTTACAACTCTGTCTCATACACAGGGCTGGTTGCATTGCGATATTCCCGGCACTGACGCATCAGGTGTTGTGAAATCGATGATGGATGAGCTGATAGACGAATTCAGATCATGGAACATGCCTAACCGCGGTCACATGACCACTTGCTGCTGCCAGATTAACTGCGGCGGCCAGGGTGATATCGCGATCAACGTTCAGCACACCAAGCCACCAAAAATTAACCACAGCCTGGTTGCCAACATCTGCGAACGTCCAACCGTTGTAGCACGTTGCCCGGTTGCTGCGATTCGTCCTGCTCTGGTTGATGGCAAGCCATCACTCGAAGTGGATGAAAAGAAATGTATCTGCTGCGGCGCATGCTATCCGCCATGCCCTCCTATGCAGATCAATGATGCAGAACATACCAAGCTGGCTATCTGGATTGGTGGTAACCACTCCAATGCTCGTGGCAAACCAACTTTCCAGAAACTGGTTGCCTCCGGTATTCCTAATAATCCTCCACGCTGGCCTGAAGCCACTGCCATCGTTAAGCGCATTCTGAAGTGCTACAAAGAAACCGCTCGCGATTGGGAACGTGTAGGTGAATGGGTTGAACGTATTGGCTGGCCTCGTTTCTTCGAACTGACCGGTTTACCGTTCACTAAGTACCATATCGACAACTGGCGCGGCGCTCGTAACAGCCTCAACGCCTCTACTCATATCCGCTTCTAATTAAAGGGTAAGAGATGAAATTTGGTATTTTGATTAACGAAGGTCCGTTTACGCACCAGGCAGCTGATACAGCGTATCAATTCGCTAAAGCAGCCGTTGCGGCAGGCCATGAAATCTTCCGCGTGTTTTTCTACCACGATGGCGTCAACGTTGCGAGTGATCTGGCGGTTCCCCCGCAGGATGACCGCAATGTTACCGACAACTGGGTAAAGCTCGCAGAAGCAAACAATATCGACATGGTCGTCTGCATTGCCGCGGCACAACGCCGCGGCTTGCTGGACGCCAACGAAGCACAGCGCCAGGGTAAACGGGCAGACAACATTGCTCCAGTTTTCCGTATTTCTGGTCTGGGCCAGTTGGTTGAAGCAGGCATCGAATGTGACCGTCTGGTTACATTTGGCGATTAATTTTTAGGTTAAAGCAGGTACGAAAATGGCTGAACCCTGGGAAGAAGAAAACGAAGGTAAGGTTAAGAAATTCATGTTCATTAACCGCAAGGCACCTTATGGCACAATTTACGCTCTGGAATCACTTGAAGTTGTATTAATTACAGCAGCATTTGATCAGGACGTAAGCCTGGTGTTTACCGATGATGGCGTGTTCCAGATCAAAAAAGGTCAAACCACAGCCGGTATTGGCATGAAGAACTTCTCGCCAACCTACCGCGCCCTGGAAGGCTACGACATTGAAAAACTTTACGTCGACAAAGAGTCACTCGATGCACGTGGTTTGACAGCTGAAGACCTGATCGTTGACGTTGAAGTTATGAGTCGTGCACAACTGGCCGATCTCATGAACGAACAAGACGTCGTAATGAGCTTTTGAGGAACGAATCATGGCAATGTTACACACAGTAAACAAATCACCTTTTGAACGCGTATCACTGGATTCCTGTATCAGTATGGCTAAGAAAGGCAGTTCCGTGCTGTTGATTGAGGATGGCGTATACGGCGCTTTGAAGGGTACCAAGGTAGCCGACAAAGTTAGCAAGGCAATGGATGGCATTACATTCTACGTGCTGGGTCCGGATCTGGCGGCCCGTGGAATGACTGAAGAACGTATTATCAGTGGTATTAAAGTGGTTGATTATGCGGGCTTCGTTGATCTGACAACCAAGCATGAGAATTTTCAGGCCTGGTTATAAATTTTGTTCCAGTAAAATTTTAGGAGTATTAGACATGCCTATCGAAGTTAACGGTAAGAGTTTTGAAACTGATGAAGAAGGTTATTTGGCCAATCTGAATGATTGGGTTCCGGAAGTTGCAACTGTTATGGCAAAGCTGGAAAACCAGCCACTGACAGACGCACATTGGGAAGTGATTAACTTCCTGCGCGAATATTATGAAGAATACCAGATTGCTCCTGCTGTTCGCGTTCTGACCAAAGCCATCGGTAAAAAGCTTGGTCCAGATAAAGGCAACAGCAAGTACCTGTACGAACTGTTTCCATACGGCCCCGGCAAACAGGCATGTAAATATGCCGGTCTGCCAAAACCGACTGGTTGCGTTTAATACATTGCGATTTCAGAGGGGGGATTACTCCCCTCTGCATTATTCCACTAACGTCACACTTGTTGCGGAGTACACTGATGTCGACCCTTTTTGCTGTACTGATCCTGGCTGCAACCCTGTTCATGCTCGGTGGCCTGGCCCGGAAAGCGATTCAGTATCGTAATACTCCCGCACCTTTGAAAATTCCCACTACTCCCGCCCCCAAATCCACCGGTGGTGTTGTATTGCGTCTTGCCAAAGAAATCGTGTTCTTTGCTGCCCTGTTCCGCGCCAGCAAATGGACCTGGATATTCGGCTGGATGTTTCATTTTGCCCTGTTGCTGGCCTTTGTAAGACATTTGCGTTACGTCATTACTCCCGATGGACCACTGGGATTTCTGTGGCCGATCATCAGCCTCGAATTAGTACAAAGTGGCGGCCGTTATGCCGGCATCGCCATGGTTGTAGGCCTGCTGGGTCTGTTAGCCCGCCGCATTTTTGTGGCACGTGTGCGTTATATCTCCGCCCCTTCCGATTACCTGATGCTGATACTGCTCATGGTGATTGGTATCAGCGGACTGGTAATGAGCTTCATTTCTCATGTCGATATCATGCAAGTTAAAGCATTCATGCTGGGTATGTTCACCTTTAATTTTCAGGAACTGCCTGTGAGTGGTCCGTTACTGGTTCATGTGGGACTGGTGGTTGTTTTGGGCTTCGTGTTACCGATTAGCAAGCTGTTACATATACCCGGTG
>JACPVK010000121.1 GCA_016191795.1 Gammaproteobacteria bacterium | reverse complement strand
GGAGATTCCCGACAAAAGCATTCGGGAATGACGCAGAATTATTTGTGTTAATACCTGATCAGAGGCTCCTTAACAACACTTCAGACATGGTGTAATTAATCTGCGAGTTGGTATAGTCACACCTTCACCGAATAGCTCGTCACAACGTGAGACCTCATGTCAGTGACAGGTAATATTGAAATGACATTACAAAGGCTGGCTAATGGGTAATAGACTCTCAAAAATATATACGCGAACCGGCGATAAAGGCACCACGGGCATGGGTGATGGCAGCCGCATTGAAAAAGATTCCTTGCGTGTCGCAGCCATGGGCGATGTTGATGAACTCAACAGTGTGCTGGGTATGGTCTTATGCAAGTGTAATGAAGGCAACGTTAAGGAAACACTGATCACAATTCAGCATGATCTGTTTAATCTTGGCGGACAACTAACCATGCCGGAATGTGTATTAATTACGGCATTGCGTGTTGAGTGGCTGGAGAAAACGCTGGATGCCATGAATGAAAATCTGCCGCCTCTGAAAGAATTTATATTGCCCGGTGGTGGTGAGGCGGCTGCGCATTGTCATCTGGCGCGTACAGTATGCCGACGAGCCGAGCGTACGTTAGTGTCATTGCGTAAGGAATATGAGTACAGCGAATATATTATGGCTTATATCAATCGGTTGTCTGATTTATTATTTGTTGCTTGTCGTGTATTGAGTCGCGAAGCCGGTGCTCCTGAAGTGTACTGGCAGTCGCAGCGAATCAAAAACGAAGTTGCAAAATAAGGTTCCAACCGGGTGGTTGTTTTATATCGGTAGTATTGTCGTCATTTTAATGCATCCTGTTATGATTAAAGAAAGGATGTTTGTATGACAGTAAATTGTATTAAAGTGAATCCTATGCGAATTGGAATAGATCTGGGCGGCACTAAAATAGAAATTATTGCAATTGATGAGTCCGGAAAAGAGCTTGCGCGTAAACGTGTGGTAACACCGCAAGGTGATTATCCGGGCATATTGAATACTATAGTTCGGCTCATTAACGACATAGAAGCCATCACGAAACAGAGTGGCAGTATTGGTATTGGTACGCCGGGTGCCTTGTCACCCGCTACCGGTTTGATGCGTAATTCCAATTCGGTTTGTTTAAATGGCAAACCGGTGAAAAAAGATCTTGAGCAATTATTGAAGCGTCCATTGCGTATGGCGAATGATGCTAATTGCTTTGCTTTGTCCGAAGCTACCGATGGTGCTGCAAAAGATGCGGCAGTTGTGTTTGGAGTCATTGTGGGAACCGGAACCGGTGCCGGTGTTGTGGTAAATCAGAAAGTGCTCACCGGGCCCAATGCTATTGCCGGTGAATGGGGGCACAATCCCTTACCATGGCCGCAGGATATTGAGCGTCCCGGACCGGATTGCTATTGTGGCAAACAAGGTTGCATCGAAACATTTTTGTCCGGCCCTGGATTTGAGCGTGATTATCAGCTGGAAACCGGTAAGCTGCTTCGCGCGAGTGATATTGTTGGCCTTGCAGATGAAGGCGACGCGCAGGCCGAGCAATGTTTGCGGCGATATGAAGATCGCATGGCTCGGTCACTGTCTCACATTATTAATGTTCTCGATCCGGATGTCATTGTGCTGGGTGGCGGCATGTCGAATGTGCAGCGCCTGTATAAAAATGTTCCGTCAATATGGGGTAATTATGTATTCTCCGATGTGGTACTGACCAGAATGGTACCGCCCATGTTTGGAGATTCCAGTGGTGTACGTGGTGCAGCCTGGTTATGGGAAAAATAATAGTAGTCAATGTATGTGTCGACTGAACCCGAAATATCAGGTGATTTTTATACATAAGAACTGCTTCCTTTTTGACACAATGTAAAGTGAGCAAACGGATTAATTATTAAACATCTATATGCCGCAGTTAAAACACAACTCATTAGTCAATGTATTTTGTTACGGCACACTTGAATTTGATGCGGTTATGCAAAAAGTAACCGGAGCCATATTTGCGCCGGAGCCTGCCACGCTCATTGATTATGCTCGCTACCTGGTGAAGGGGGCGCCGTACCCGGCCATTGTTTACCAGCCAGGGGCAGTGACAGAAGGGACTTTGTTTCGCGGCCTTGGCACGCAACAGATGCATATGATGGATGAGTATGAAGGCAGTTTGTACGATCGCATTGAGAGTGTAGTGCTGGCAACAAAAGGGGAATTGATTCCGGCACAGATTTATATTGTTCCTCCGTCACGGCAACACTATGTGAGCAGGCAGGCATGGAACAAGCATGAATTTGAACTCCTGTATTTAAATAATTTCTGCAAGACATTGTAAAAACGGATTTAACTAACTCACGAAAAAATGTCTCTGTAACTCTTCCGGAATAATCCATGAAACTTAATCCATTCCATCTTGCTGTTCCAGTGCGTAATATTGCAGAGGCGCGCAGGTTCTACGGTGAATTGCTGGGCTTTTCAGAAGGTCGTAGCAGCGAAACATGGGTGGATTACAATTTTTATGGTCACCAGTTCGTGTGCCATCTGGATCCGTCTATTGGCGAACATGGAAAATTAAAGCTTCATCACAATGATGTAGATAAGCATGCTGTGCCGGTGCCGCATTTCGGGGTTGTACTGGATATGATTGAATGGCATAAGCTGGCGGATCGATTGCGTGCAAGTTATACGCCGTTCGTCATCGAGCCATATATTCGGTTTGCCGGGCAGCCTGGTGAACAGGCAACTATGTTTTTACTCGATCCAAGCGGCAATGCACTTGAATTCAAGGCGTTCGCGGATATGAGTAAATTGTTTGAAAAATAATTCCAGGATGCTCACAGGCATTTGATGCCGGTCCGTGTTTATATCTTGTTAATAATTGTGTTAAGTCTTTTTTCTATATTAATTTTATGCATTATGAAATCTCGCATGCAGGGTAATTTATGTTGGGAATTTGTTATTTGAGATAATGGCATATCAACGTCGGTGAGATAAACCGGAGTCCGGGAGTCGCTCTTGAAATTTTTGGCGAGATACCTGCGCAGTGCGGCATATATGTCGGTGCCATGGTCTCTGGATGAAAACTTCATGTCCTCGCATTCAAATATGATTGTCTGTTGTCCTTTGTCACCCTCTATTGATATCTTGAGATCAAAATAAGGTTTGTCACCCGGCAGGCCGGAAGCGGTTAACCGGTTCTTTAAAATCTGATCAAATTTGTTGTATGACAATTCAAATATTTCTATATTAGGCTGATCGTGTTGTGAATCATCCAGTGATTTAATGCGGTTCCTGCTGTTGTACAGGAACATAATCCATTGGTTGATAAAACTCTGCTGATCATAAAATGGCTGAGATAGTCTTGTAAGTTGTCCATGTTCGTCAAGAATATAAATGCGTGAAGTATTGCCGTCTACTTTATAAAATAACTGTATATAACCGTATATATTATTCCGATACAGGTAGTTGAGAACGGCGTTATCTTCAACATCGCCGGAAAAATTCATTAAAACATTGTTATCCGTTTTTATGTTTTCTTCGGGGTATCTGGCGCTAATATTTGTAATAGCTTTTAGTTTATTGTTGCGTGCTTCTATGGCATAGAAGCCGTAATCGATAGTGTCTATGAAATGGGTGTAGCCCTTTTTCAAGTTTCCCACAAAATGGCAGATTTTGTTGTAGATGGTTTTTGCTTCATTCATGAAGCTATGGCAACTTCCGCTGCTGATGCAGTACATGGCTATTTTATGTGGCTTGTTTCCTGCCTTGAGATCAGCTGACAGTCCCTGACAAAAAAGTGATAGCAGGCCATCTATGTTCATGGCTTTGTCAAAAATAACCCCGCCATAGCAGGTAACCTGAAAGCGGTATATTTCTATATTGTTCAATGATTTATCAGAATTGGATTTAAGTTCATTGAAAATAATAATGTCGTTAAGTGGAGCTTCGTCAACTGTAAAGGTTGCAAGTGAAAGATTGGCATTTGGTAACTCAGGCAGATGTCTTAAGAGAATGGTGGCGATATCAGCAATTTGTGTTTGTTTTACAGATAAATAAGGGCAGCTTACCGATATTCTGGTTTCATGTGTAATGAGACGATTAAGAACGCCCCAGGCAACCAGTTCGACTGGGGTCTTCCCCTGTCGCATTTCATAGCTCTGGTTCTCATTATCGACAACAATGAGTGACCAGTTGTTATTTCGATGCTCAATGATGTGTTTGATGCATACATCGTAATTGCGAGTACTGTTAACCGGGTTGATGTTGGTAACCGGAATATAGTCCTGTTTGTGTTCTATATGGCTGATTAGATTACCTGCTACGATTCTCAATCCGCTGTCGGGTGGAAGAATGCTGGCATCTATGCGGTTGAGCTGATCCAGAAACCATATGAAAGCCTGTTTGATAAGGTCAAATATTATTTCTGTAGCGGTAGTAAATTCATATGACAACTTATCGTTATTCGTAAACTCAGCGTCGCTATCGCGACGATGAGCCAGTAATATTCGATAAATATTGGCCATATTATTTTTATTGTCGTGACGATTGGCAATAACCTTGAGTGTTCTGGCTATGATAATTGAATTTTCGCGGCCATAAATTGCATCAAGTGTATTGTTCATGACATGGCAATATATTTCCTGGTACAGGGCGCTATTATTCTGAGCTGTGTAAATTCCTTCTTTTATATGCAAGGAGGTACAGTCAAGTGAAGGGTGGGCTGTTAATTTGTGGCACAGATCAAGAATATTAAGCCATGTCTCTTCAGGACATTGTCTTATATTTATCAAATTTAAAATGGTAGAAGCCAGATAATCCTGAGGCCTTGCGTTGGCGATGCTGCCAAAGTCAATCAGGTTGTCATATCTCGCGCTGTCCTTGATCCTGATATTTTCCATTTCTTGTTCGTAAGCAACTTCTTTGTCTGGTGTAATAAGCCACCAGGCAGGCATTTTACCTGCAACAAAAATAGCTTCGCTGTAAAAATCATCGAGAAATATACTTTTATCCGGATGCAGGGAATTGTATTTGTCTCCCCAGTAGGTTGCTGCCATCTCGCATGGCAAGGCAACGTGGCAATGCAGATTAATGTTCCTGGATTCGCGCCACTT
>JACPVK010000120.1 GCA_016191795.1 Gammaproteobacteria bacterium | reverse complement strand
GGTGTGGAGATTGCCCGAATTACCTTTGAAAAGAATTACCAGGTTGGATATGAAGAAGGCTGGTACTACCCGGAGTTTGGTGTTAGAGCAAAGAATGTAGTCATAACGCTAACCAATGAAATGACTTTACCCATTGTCCAAAAATATTCCATAGAAGCTGTGCATTAATTCATGAAAATATTATTTCTGACACATTATTTTCCGCCTGAAGTGAACGCGCCTGCAACCCGCACTTTTGAGCATTGCAGATATTGGGTAGAGCAGGGTCACGAAGTAACGGTTGTAACGGCTGCGCCTAATCATCCACGAGGCAAGGTATATGACGGATATAAAAATCACCTGTACCAAAAGGAAGTAGTGAAGGGTATTCAGGTCATCAGGTTGTGGACGTTTGTAACGCCCAATGAAGGCTTCATCAAACGGACATTAAATTATGTTAGTTACATGCTGGCTGTTATGCTGGCTATTCCTTTTTTGCCCAGGGTTGATGTTGTTATTTCTACTTCGCCTCAATTTTTTTGCGGCCTGGCCGGTTATCCTGTAAAACTGTTCAAGCGTGTGCCCTGGGTGCTTGAGATACGAGACCTGTGGCCGGAATCTATTTTGACAGTGGGTGCAATCAAGAACAAAGCCATTATCAGGATCCTGGAGTTTCTTGAATCGTTTGCATACAGGAAAGCAAATCATATCGTTCCAGTTACCGATGCTTTTAAAGCCCACATGGTGAAGAAAGGTGTTTCTGCAGAGAAAATTACAGTTATCAAGAATGGCGTTGACTTGTCATTCTATGAACCTGACAAGGTGAATGTTAGAGATTCACTGGCCAATGAATATAGCGATTCCTTCATCGCTTCATACTTTGGTACCCACGGTATGGCGCACCATCTTGAAACTATATTAGAAGCTGCTGAGATACTAAAAGCGCGGGCTGATATCAAATTTTTGCTGATTGGTGATGGCGCCGAAAAAGCAAGAATCAGGAAGTTGAAGGAAGAAAAAGGCCTGACTAATGTTATTATGCTGGACCAGCAGCCCAAGTCTATGATGCCGGAATATTGGGCGATTTCAGATGTGAGTCTGATATTGTTGAAAAAATCTGACCTTTTCAAAACGGTGATACCTTCAAAAATTTTTGAAAGTATGGCCATGAAACGCCCCATTATTCTGGGTGTTGAAGGTGAAGTGAAGCAAATGCTGGATGAGTCTGGCGCTGGCATAGCGATTGAGCCGGAAAATGCAGAGCAGTTGGCGAATGCTGTTGTGTCTCTGGCAGATAATAAGGCAGAGTTAAATTCATGTGGTGAAAAAGGCCGGGCATATGTATCCAGCTATTTTGACAGGACTGTGCTGGCTGGTAGATATATTCAAATTCTTTCGGATTTAAAACAATAATTAGTGATGATTATGAATACGGTAAATGAACAATCAAACTTAGTATGGAAAGAATCAAATTTGCTATGGGGTTTGCTGGCTATATGTGCGGCAATGCTGGGGCTGATTTATTATGATGGCCTTGAATTGATGGTGGTTTGGTGGAATACCCGTGAAGAATACGGGCATGGTTATATTATTCCGTTTATTACGCTCTTTTTAATCTGGCAGAAAAGCGATCAACTGGAGAAGCTGGAATTTAGCCAGTCATGGCTGGGCGTTTTTATCCTTATCCTTGGCCTGGGTTTGTTTTATCTCGGAGAATTAAGCTCAGTTTACACGGTAATACAATATGCATTTTTGGTCGCTTTGTATGGTCTTGTTTTGTCATTGACGGGATGGCGGTCATTCAAGATTGTAGCAATACCGTTGCTTATTCTTTTCTTTATGATACCCCTGCCTAATTTCATTTTTAATAATCTATCGTCCCAGTTGCAATTGATATCATCGCAGATCGGTGTTGCATTCATACGACTGTTTGATATCAGCGTTTATCTTGAAGGTAATGTAATTGACCTTGGTCAGATGCAAATGCAAGTGGTTGAAGCATGTAGTGGATTGAACTATCTATTTCCGCTAATGACGCTGGGCTTTATTTCTGCCTATTTCTTTAAAGGAGAGATCTGGAAAAAAGCTATTATTTTTCTTTCAACCATTCCACTTACAGTATTAATGAACAGTTTTCGTATTGGTGCTATTGGGGTAACTGTTGAATACTGGGGCCCTGAGTTGGCTGAAGGCGTATTACACGACTTTGAAGGCTGGGTTGTATTTATGGGCTGTATAGGCATTCTTATAATTGAGATGCTGATTCTTTCGAGTGTAGGAAAGACCAGGCTGCCATTGCGTGAGGCGTTTGGTCTGGATTTTCCTGCGCCAACGCCAAAAGACGCTGAAATTAAATATCGCAAAATTCCCAAACCATTTATCGCATCTGTTGTAATACTGGCCCTTGCAGCGCTGTCATCCGTGGCTATGCCTGAGCGCACTGAAATTGAACCGGAGCGCAAGCAATATATCCTGTTTCCCGTGCAGCTTGAAGGCTGGGAAGGCAAACGTGGTTATCTTGAACAGATATATATTGATGCCTTACAGCTGGATGACTATGTGATGAACGATTACATGAGTGCACAAGGCAAAACCGTCAATTTCTATTCGGCATATTATGCATCTCAGCGCAAGGGAGCGTCGGCCCATTCGCCACGTTCATGTATACCTGGTGGTGGCTGGCGTATTACCAGCCTTGAGCAGCAGGGTGTTGCTAATGTAAATATTTCAGGTCAACCTTTAGTGGTGAACCGCCTGGTTATATCCAAGGGGGAAGTCAAGCAGCTGGTGTATTACTGGTTCCAGCAGCGTGGGCGCATTGTTACCAATGAATATCTCGTGAAGTGGTATTTGTTTTGGGATGCATTAACGCGCAATCGTACCGATGGTGCTCTGATACGTCTGACCACGCTGGTTGACCAGAATGACAGCCTGGATGAGGCGGATAAACGCCTGTCAGATTTCGCTGCCAGGATCAGTCCTTTTATTACTGAATATGTGCCGGATTGATTAAGTTCTGATGCAGTATCTGTTTGCTTTTATCGTGTCGTTGGTTATCAGCATGCTGCTGGTGCCGCCGTTGATACGGCTGGCTCCACTCATTGGTGCCATCGACTTGCCGGATGCGCGCAAGGTGCATTCACAAGCAATACCGCGTATTGGCGGTATTGCGATGATTATTGGTGTAATGGTGCCTGTGTTGTTCTGGCTGCCGCTGGATCAAAAACACCTCGCATTGCTTGCGTCCTTTTCGGTGTTGCTTTTTTTCGGTATTTGGGACGACCGTTCCGACCTCCATTATCGCATCAAGTTTTTAGGGCAAGTTCTTGCTGTGCTGATTGTTGTACTGGGTGCGGATGTGGTTGTACGCAACATGCCGTTTCTCGAATCCCCCTTACCTGACTACATTGCTATTCCTTTTACGATTTTTGCGCTGGTTGGTATAACCAATGCCATCAATTTGTCCGATGGTCTGGACGGTCTGGCGGGTGGCACTACCTTGCTGTCATTTTGCATGATTGCGTTTATTGGTTTTCAATCTGGTAATACGCAGCTGGTCATTTTATGCATGGCAGTCGCAGGAGCCATTATGGGTTTCTTGCGTCACAACACTTACCCGGCGCGTGTGTTTATGGGTGATACAGGTAGTCAGTTTCTGGGTTTTAGTGCAGGTGTTTTAGTTGTTGTCCTGTCGCAACAGGTTAATGTAGCCATGAGTCCGGTTATCCCTTTGTTGTTACTCGGATTACCGATACTGGATACGTTTGCTGTCATGGCGCAGCGCATATACGAAAGACGATCGCCGTTTTCTCCTGATAAAAATCATATCCACCATAAATTACTGGCTCTTGGATTTGATCATTATGAAGCGGTACTGGTTATTTATGTGGTGCAGTGCATATTTGTTGGTTCGGCTTTTGCATTGCTGTATGAATCTGATGCGCTGATTTTCTCGGTTTATTTCCTGCTAAGTTTTGCGGCGCTGTTTCTGTTTCATCGCGCCATGAAAACTAACTGGCGTGTTCATCGCGCTGCGGCTGCCGATTCCCGTCTACGTCTGGGGATCAAATGGCTTGCTTCTACGGGCATGCTGGAGAAAGTACCGACCTTGTTGTTAAAGATTGGTATTCCTTTATTTCTCATTTTTAGCATTTTAGTGCCCAAAACTATTGAACAGGATATTGCGATGCTGGCATTGGTTCTGCTGGTACTGTTTATATTGTTCACGATGTTCATGCCTGTGGTGACAATGGCAGAGAAAGCCGTGGTGTATGTGGTTTGCGTACTGGCTGTCTACCTGCTGGAATCGAGTATTTCATATATATCAGAATATACTGATGTTATAAATATATATATGGTGATTCTGGCCATAGCGTTTGCAGTTAAGGTGAGGTTTTCGGCAACCAGAACATTTCAGATTACGCCGCTCGATTTTCTGGTGGTATTGCTTGTCTTGCTTGTGCCCAATCTGCCAGAATTCTCCACCAGTGAAATGCCCCTGGGTGACTCGGCATTCAAGTTGATTGTGCTGTTTTATAGCTGTGAAGCGGTGATGAATGTGGTCAGTAAAAAGCTGGATGTGTTCAGGCTGGGTGTGTCAGCATCGCTGGCGCTGATCGTGGTTAGAGGTTTTTTGTAGGCTGCACCTGAAGGTGCAGCCTGCGTATATGTGTTAGCTGAGTCTCAACAACACAAATGAAGTTGAAATATTGTCTCACTCTTGTTGAGAGGGTGGTTTTGTGATTTTGCATAACGGTTTATAAAAATTGAATTAAATGCACCGGATAAGGTCGCTAAATTAAAATAACGGGTGGAGAGCGGAATGAAATCTAAAACAAAACTTAAAATTCTGGCGGTAGGTTTAGCTGTGGTTTTAACTGCGTGTGGCGGCGCTGAAGAGCGCAAAGCCAAGTATATGGAAAAGGGTAAAGCCTATTTTGCCGAGAAAAATTACGACAAGGCGAAGGTCGAATTTAAAAACGTTATGCAAATTGATCCAAAATTTGCAGAGCCGTATTACTACATGGGGCAAATCGAAGACCATAGCCGTGATTTACAAAAGGCAGCTGCAAATTATCAGCAAGTACTTCAGCTGGCCCCTGAGCATGTAGACGCAAAAGTTAAGCTTGCAAAAATCTATACTATTGTTGGTACAGAAGAATATCTCGGCCAGGCTAGAAAGCTGCTTCAGGAAGTTGAGGCAATTAAACCAGATCATAACGAGGCTGCTTTAGTTGATGCAGTCATCGATATCAAACAAGGTAATAAAGATCAGGCGCTTGAAAAATTGCGACAGGTTATTCAGAAAGATAGTGCTCAAGTAGAAGCGTACTCATTGATGGCTTCCATATTTGCAACTAAAGGCCAGGATGATGATGTAATTAACATACTCAATAAAGGGATTCAGGAAAATCCTAATGTGGTGACCTTGAGAATGATGCTAGCGCAGTCGCTGGTAAAAAATAGTCGCGATCTGCTGACTGCAGAAGTGCAATTGAAAAAAATTATCGAAATAGAACCAGATAATTATAATTCAAGAGTTGCTCTGGCAACGTTTTATGCAACCAGTAATCAAGCTGAAAAGGCTGAATCTGTATTCCGCCAGGCAATTACTGATGATGAAGAAGATGTCAGGCGTTATCTGGTACTGGTTGAATATTTGGCAACTAAGGTGAGCGCCAAGATGGCAGAAGATGAGTTGTTGATTGCTATTAAGAAAAAACCTGATATGTATGAACTGCGTTTCGCACTGGTCAAGTTTTATCAGGAATTACTGTTGGTTGATAAGGCTATTGAAGTACTCAATTTCATTTCAGATAAGCAGGATTTGGAACCTGAAGGTATAAAGGCCAAAGTTCAGCTGGCTGATATTTATCTTGCGAAAGGTGATTTCAGTAAATCGCAAAAAATAATAAGTGATGTATTGGAAGAAAAACCCAATGACACATCGGCCTTACTGATATCTGCCAAGCTTGCATTTCAGAAACAGGATGACCAGACCGTGATAAATGCTTTACGCACCGTGCTTAAGGATGAACCCAGGAACAGTGAGGCGGCTTTGTTGCTTGCGCAGGCTCACGAGCGTAACAAAGAATCAGAATTGGCAAAGGAAGTTCTGATGCGCGCACTTGAAGCTGACCCGCTAAATCCAAAAAACCATCTTAACTATGCCAATTTCCAGTACAGTAAAAACGATATCAAACTTGCGATGGATACCCTTGATAAGGCGCTTGCATATTTCAAAGCAGATTATGATTTAATGGAAGGCAAGCTGAGGTTGTTGGAAGCTGGTAATGATGAGCAGGCGATCAAAACTCTACTCGATCAGTTGAAAGTTTTCTTTCCTGACAAGGAAGAGGTCTTTATGCAGCGCGGCCAGTACTATGTGGCAAAGAAACAATACGAATCTGCACTGACTGAGTTTGAAACGGCATTGAAAAATTCCAGATCTGTATACAAGCCACTCGAAGCTGTTGTGCAGATGCACATGGTACTGAAACAGGAACAAAAAGCTATCGATTTGTTGCAGGTACGGTTGACTGCCAATGCAGATGACCTAATTGCCAATCAGTTGCTGGGTCAGGTTTATGCTTCACGTAATGACATGAACAAGGCTCTCGAGTATTTCAATAAAGCAATGAAGAATGGCAAATGGGAAGTCCCTTATATGAGCGCTGCATCAGTATACCTGGCGCAAAAGAACATAGCAGGCGCTCAAGCTGTTCTCGAAAAGGGGGTGGCACAGGCATCCCATCCGATTCAGATTCAGTTGCAGCTGGCTTCATTGCATGAGACGCAGAAGAATTATGATAAAGCTGTAGCGGTTTATGAAGCAATTATTGCGGTAAACCCTGCCAATCAAATGGCAGCAAATAATCTTGCCTCACTCTTGCTTGATACGCGTGGTGATCAGTCCAGTTCCAGGAAAGCACTGGAGTTGACTGCTGGTTTTGCCAAAACCAGACACCCT
>JACPVK010000056.1 GCA_016191795.1 Gammaproteobacteria bacterium | reverse complement strand
CGGCTTGCTGTTTTTCATGCCGACAATAATATTATTCATATCCTGTATGGAATTCATTCGCGATTTGTTAAAACGAATGCGCATATCGTATTGACGATCGCCTTCGTAATAATCACTCACCACCTTGCCATCCAGTGCAATGCCCACGGCATTGCCGATATCTTCGGCGTGCAGGCCCAGATCGGCGGCGCGGTGGCGGTTTATTTCCAGTACCAGTTCTACCGATTGTTCTTCATAACTGTGTTTTACATCGGTAATGCTTTCGATATCCGCGATGCGTCGTGTGACTTCATCGCCAAGCCGGGATAGCACATCCAGATCGCTGCCCTGGATGCGTAAACTTATGTCATTGTCACTGCTGCTCAGCCGTATGCCGCGAATACCGCTCACGGTGGCGCGCACGGTGTAACCGGCGAGATGCAGGGCTTCTATTTCTTTTTTGATTTTGACGGACCAGGATTTGCTGTCGATGTCGCGCTCGGTTACCGGTTTGAGTTGTACATTGAACGATCCCTGGTTGGGCGTTTCGCGCGTGGTGCGGCCAAACACAAAGCCGCCGGAAATAGTAAACACACTGTGCACTTCTTTTTGTTGCAGCAACAGGTTCTCAACTTTTTTCATGGCGTTGTCGAGTTCGTCCAGGCGTATACCGGGATCGCCGTTAAGCGAAATGCTGATTTGCCCCTGATCCATATCCGGCAAAAATATTTCCTTGCTGTGCCATAAAATCCAGGCGCTGGCGATGAGTAACGGCAGGGTAACGATAAATATCAACGCCGGTTTGCCCAGGCTGCGTTGCAACAAGGCCACATAATGTTTTTGCAACCAGGCCATGTGTTCATGCGTCGCTGCCGGTTTTTCACCGCGCGTCAATCGCGCGCCCAGTGCAGGCACCAGGGTTAACGCCACCAGTAAAGAGGCGAGTATGGAGGCCGACAGGGTGATAATCAGCTCGTTAAATATCAGACCAATTAAACCACCAATAAAAATAAACGGTAACACCGCTGCCAGATTAGTGGTGGTGGAAGCGGTGACGGCGCTGGTGATTTCGGCGGCGGCCTCAATAGCGGACGCATGTTTGTCGGGATCTTTTTCCTGATGCCGGTTAATGTTTTCCAGCATCACAATGGTGTTATCCACCAGCATGCCCACGCCCATAGCCAGGCCGCCGAGTGACATGATGTTGAGTGTTAAGCCGCTCACACCCATAATCGATAATGTTATCAACATTGCCAGTGGTATAGCGCTGGCAATAATAAATGTGCCGCGCCAGTTACCTAAAAATAAATACACCACCAGCGTTGCCAGTAAGGCACCGGATAAAGCCGACATGGAGGCATTGCTTAAAGATGAACGAATGTATCCGGATTGATCACTGACAATCTGGATATTGATATCGTCAGGTAATAATTTTTGATCCCGAAACCATTGCAAACGTTCGGTGACGCCATCCACCACCGATACCGTGTTGGCCAGCGGTTGTTTTTGAATGGATAATTTCACACCGGGTTCGCCGTTTAAGCGTACCCGTAAACGTTCATCCTGATGTGTGTCGAGTAATTGCGCGATATCGCCCAGCAATACAGTGTTGCGGATGCCGGATTGACCATTGCGCATAATCGGTAATTTGGCCAGTTCATTGATATTCTGGATGCGTCCCTGGGTGCGTGCACTGAGTTGTCGGTGGCCGCTGTACAAAGTGCCGCTGGCGACATCGATGTTTTCCTTTGCCAGGGTATTGCTAATGTCTTCGAGTGTGATGCCGCGTGCGGCGAGTTTTTCCTGGTCGATAACAATTTGAATTTCGCGAATTAAACCACCGCCGACTTCGGTGGAGGCGACGCCGTCAATATTCAAAAACCAGCGGGCAAATTCATAATCCACCCATTCGCGTAACGCGGTGGCGTCACGTTCACTGGAGCTGACGATAAGCTCCAGCACCGGAATTTGCGAGGGATCGCGTTTGTAAATAGTAGGCGGGTCAATGCTATCGGGTAAAAAACGCTTGGCGCGATCCAGGCGGGTACTGGCATCGCGCAGGGCAATGTCGATATCGGTGCCGTAGGGAAAACTTAAATCAACCGAACTGCTGCCTTCGGAGGTTTGTGATTGTATGGATATGGCGCCTTCGGTAATCGCCAGCTGTTCTTCAAGCTGGCGAGTTACCTGGTCTTCCATAATGCGCGCCGGCACGCCGGGATCGATTACACGTATACGCACTTCGGGATAAATCAGTTTGGGTAATAAATCGATATTTAACCGATCGAATGCAAACAGCCCCATTACCACCACGGTGAGTGACAGCATGGTGACAGCCACCGGTCGGTTAATCGACCAGGCTGCGAGGCCGCCAGTGCGAAATCGTTGCTTCATTGATTAGCCAGGGTGACTGCTTTGCCATCGTGCAAACCGGTGAAGCCTTTGGTCACCACCACATCACCGGCTTGAATACCGTGCACTATTTCGATGTGGCCTTCGTGTTGCACTCCGGTTTGCACACCCACACGTTGTACCTTGTCGGCTTGCAGCACATAAACAAAGGCACCGCCGGTATCGTGGCGTATGGCATCAAAATCAACCATCAAGGTGGCTGTTTGCCGGCCCTGTAAATTCACCTGGCAAATCTGGCCCGGCAACATGCCAGCCGGCACCGGCGAAATCTCGATTTCAATTTCTCCCTGACGAGTTAGTTCATTGAGCGCGGGTGACACGCGCGTAATGCGCCCCGGAATATCTTTTAATCTTGCGGAATCAATCGTGATGCTGGCCGTGTTGTTAACCGCCAGTTGCACCAGTAAATTTTCGGGAACGGAGACGATGGCTTTCAGGCTCTGTGTATCGAGCAGTGTGAATAATGGCGTCTGGTTGGCCACTACATCACCTTCATCAATCAGGCGTTCGCTGATCACACCGTTAAAAGGGGCGGTAATGCGGCTGTAATCAAACTGTGCCTGCGCCAGTCTGGCATCGGCCTGGGCGACGGCAACACGTGTGCGAGCCTGGGCCAGTGCGTCGTCTGAAATGAGCTTGTTGGCGGCCAGGGCTTCGGCGCGTTTTAAATCCAGTTTGCCCTGTTCCAGTGTGGCCATGGCTTTGTCGCGTTGTGCGGAGAGTAATTTGTCATCCAGTCGCGCCAGCAGTGCGCCCTGCTTAACCTTGTCGCCCTGAAATGCCAGTATCTGATCAATAACGCCGGCTTGCTGATTATGAATACGGGCGCTGCGCCGGGCCTCAATGGTACCGGGCAGGGTTTCGATAATTTGCGTGTCACGCAGGGCTGCAACCGAGGTGCTTACCTGTTTTGGCGATGATTTGCCTTTATCGTCAGCTGCCTTGTCGCCGGAACAGGCCTGTAACAGGAGTAGCAAAATAACCAGAGGTGTTTTCGGGATTAATTTCATGCTGGATGCTGTGATAGACATGCCTGTATTATGTGGACTTTATTATAAAGCGTAAAGCAACATCATATGGAGTATGACCGGGATTGCTGACAAGTAGTTTAATATCTGAAAAAGTGATTCATATAGCAGCTTGGCCTTCAGGCCAGGGCTTTTAGTGATGGCGGGGTGGGTGAAGTGAAACATAATCCACCGATTTTGATGGGTTACGCTGCGCTCCACCCATCCTACGAAAATTTAAGGTAAGTTTTAACGAATTGTTTTCAGACCACCCACACACTGGCGATAAAAATCACCATCACCGTTGTAATGACATTTCGGAATAATCATTTGAAAGATAACATGGCCCCTATCAGACCCACCGCAGCACCCCATTCCGAACGTAATGATCTGGCTAATTTGCGCCGCATGATGCCTTTTTTATGGCAGTACAAGGGCAGGGTGATGATTGCCATGGTTACGCTTATGCTGGCCAAGCTGGCCACAGTGGGCATTCCACTGGTGTTAAAAGATATCGTGGATGCCTTAACACTCAACCCGGGTGAAGCCACACAGCTCATTGCGCTGCCGCTGGCGTTGTTACTGGGTT
>JACPVK010000115.1 GCA_016191795.1 Gammaproteobacteria bacterium | reverse complement strand
GATAAAAGTCATACACAACCTGCCATAGTTCTTCAGTAAGTTCATCGCCGCGATAGATTTTAATTTCGATGCCGGCATCGGTGACCTTGCGTCGCTCCTGCAGAATGTTTTTACGTTTTTTACTTTGCATGCGCGACAGGAAGTCTGCAAAGTTTTCATACTGGTGATTTTGCCAGTGAAACTGAAAATCGAATCGTGGCATCATGCCGCTTTGTAATTCAGCCGTGTGATCATCTGCCATATTAAACAAACAGTGCACGGATGACAGATTGAGTTGTCTGGCCTGTGTGATGGCAAATTCTACCAATGCCTGTTTGGTGACATGATCATGATTACGCGTCAGTAATCGCGGGCCGGTAACCGGTGAATAGGGCACAGCTATCACAAGTTTTGGGTAATAGATTAAGCCGTTTTTTTGATAGGCTTCAGCCCAGGCCCAGTCAAAAACAAATTCGCCATAGGAATTGGTTTTGATGTATGCGGGTGCTGCGCCGATTAATTCATCATTTTCATGGACCAGTAAATAATGTGGTTGCCAGCCATAAGGTTGCAAACAGTTGCCGGTTTCCAGCGCCAGTAAAAAATCGTGTTGTATAAAAGGATTGGCATCGCCTGCAAGAGCGTTCCATGCAGCGGCGGGGATGTTTTTGAGTGAGTCTGTGGTTGTGAGTTTCATTTGTGTGGATATAAAAAAAGATTAAGTCCGCAAATGAACGCAAATGAACGCAAATGAAAAGCTTTCTTAATGATAACAGCGTGCTCGGTTGTTATGACAAATTTGCTTTTGTGGGTTGCCCTTCAGGGCAACGCTGTTACGACATGCGTCACAGATAAAAAGAGTCAGCCTGAAGGCCGACCCACAAGCACAGCAAATACTGACATACAAGCCTGGAAAATATTGAACAAATGGCTGTAAACAAAAAAACAATAATCTTTTATCCCATTTGCGTTCATTTGCGGATAATGCTTTTATTTTTTCGCCGCCAGCGCATCCAGATATTTATCCGCATCCAGTGCAGCCATACAGCCGGTACCGGCAGAGGTAATGGCCTGACGATAAATATGATCACTGACATCGCCGGCTGCAAATACGCCGGGTATGCTGGTGGAAGTGGCGCCGCCATCAGAGCCGGTTTTTACTTTGATATAACCGCCGTGCATGTCCAGCTGGCCTTCAAAGATACTGGTGTTGGGTGCGTGGCCAATGGCGATAAATACGCCGGTTACGTCAATATTTTTGGTACTGCCGTCTTTTGTGTTTTTGATGCGAATACCGTTAACGCCGCTCTTGTCGCCCAGGATTTCATCCATCTCATGAAACCATTCAATCGTCACATTGCCGTTAACAGCGCGTTCTTTCAAACGGTCGGCGAGAATTTTTTCGGAACGGAAACTGTCACGACGGTGCACAACCGTTACATGGCTGGCAATATTGGCCAGATACAGGGCTTCTTCCACGGCGGTGTTGCCACCGCCGATAACGGCTACTTTCTGGCCGCGATAAAAAAAGCCGTCGCAGGTGGCGCAGGCCGATACGCCCTTGCCCTTGAATTTTTCTTCGGAAGGTATGCCCAGGTATTTGGCACTGGCGCCCGTGGCGATAATAAGCGCATCGCAGGTGTATTCACCCGAATCACCCGTCAGCTTAAAAGGTTTTTGTTTGAGCTGCGTGGTGTGAATATGATCAAAAATAACTTCGGTACCGAAACGCTCGGCATGTTTTTTCATGCGCTCCATCAATTCCGGGCCCTGTACGCCGGCATCATCGCCCGGCCAGTTGTCGACTTCGGTTGTAGTGGTGAGCTGGCCACCCATTTCCAGACCGGTGATCAATACCGGTTTGAGGTTGGCGCGTGCCGCATACACGGCGGCGGTGTAGCCGGCCGGGCCTGAGCCAAGAATTAACAGACGGCAGTGTTTGGTGTTGCTCATTGAATACTTCTCCGTAATTAGCGTAAGCGAAAATGAATGGCACTATCTTAACCCGGATGTTTCATAAATTGGCACGTGTGCTCGCTGGTCTTTTGTTTCGTATGAGAATTTTGTTCAGTCGGGCGTATGAATCACTACGCCACTCTTTCTCAAAGTTCCCCTACAAAACCCAATAAGTATCCATGGCCTGCGCGATCATCACGTGAATTCATGAAACATCCGGGTTCACAAACTATGAATATATTGGAGCCATAACAGGGGCATGGTAAACCGTGCATCATGTCATACACTACTAACACAACATTTTGGGATCCTTAATATGAAAATTGGTGTACCGAAGGAAATAAAAACTCTGGAAGGCCGGGTAGGGCTGATACCGGCGGCCTGTGCCGATCTTATCAAGCAAGGTAACGATGTCTGGGTGCAGACCGGTGCCGGAGTGCTGAGTGGTTATACGGATGATGATTACCGGGCACAGGGCGTACACATTGCCGTGGATGCCGCCTCGCTTTACGGCCAGACCCAGCTTATCGTTAAGGTGAAAGAGCCTCTCAAAGGTGATTTGCAACACTTGCGTAAGGATCATTTGATGTTTTGTTATTTGCATCTGGCTGCCAATGTCGAGCTGGCAAAACAGCTTTGCCAGATCGGCCTGACCGCGGTGGCCTTTGAAACCGTCACCGATCAGCATGGCCATTTGCCATTGCTGGCACCGATGAGTGATATTGCCGGGCGGTTATCCATCCAGATTGGCACGCATCTTTTACATGGGCCGCAAGGTGGACGCGGCATCATGCTGGGCGGATTGACCCTGGCAGATCGCGGCCGCGTGGTAGTACTGGGTGCGGGCCGGGCAGGCGGTGCCGCAGCCAGGCTGGCCAGTGATCTGGGCGCTCGCGTCACCGTGTTCGATAAAAATCCGGCAAGGCTGGAAGCCCTGCATCAGTACTCACCCAACATTGCCGCACTCTATGCTTACCATCACACTATTGCCGAGGCGGTGAGCAAGGCGGATTTATTAATCGGCGCTGTACTGTTACCCGGCTTGCACGCACCGCGCATCGTGACCCGCGACATGGTAAAGACCATGCAGCCGGGCAGCGTGATAATCGATATTTCTGTCGACCAGGGCGGTTGTGTGGAAACCACCCGTGCCACCGATTACGCCAACCCCACCTATGTTGAATACGGCGTGGTGCACTTTGGCGTCACCAATATGCCGGGCGCCGTACCGCGTACATCATCGCAGGCTTTGTCAGCGGTAATCTCGCCTTACGTGCAACGCCTCGCCAAACCCGGCTGGGCACTGGAAAAAGATTTACAGGATGGCATCAACATCCGCGATGGCAAGATCGACAATCCCCTCATTGAGCAGGCACTGGCGTAGGTACTGCTCAATCTCGCGCCTCAGGTCTCAACCCGCATATCGGGTTGCTTCTAGTGAGTCTGTCTCGTAGCTGCATATTCTCACCATATCAATCGGCTACAGAGATGAGGTTTGTTGGGTGATTTGACTTGATTATGGCATCTGATGCATGATGTTTGATGACAGATGATTGATGTGGAGACCCCTATGCGTACTACCCTGACCATTGAAGATGATGTGCTGGCGGCGGCCAAAAGTCTGGCGTCCCGGCAACATAAAACGGTGGGCGAGGTGATTTCGGAGCTGGCCCGGCACGCTTTGCGCCGTGAACCAGGAAGTGCGGTTCGCAATGGCATTCCTTTATTGCCTCAGCGTGAAGATGCCGCGCCGGTGACGCCTGAACTGGTTAATCAGCTACGAGATGAACTGCCTTGACGACCTATTTACTGGATGTGAATGTGTTGATATCCCTGGTTGACCCCGCACATGTGCAACATGAGGCAGCTCATGAGTGGTTCGCCAAACAGGGGCATAAATCCTGGGCAACCTGCCCACTTACCGAGAATGGCTTGTTGCGTATTGTGGGGCATCCGCGTTATCCCAGTTCTCCGGGCACACCGGCCGCTGTGGCGGGTATTCTGGCGGGGTTGCGTGGTTTGGTGGGTCACTGTTTTTGGCCGGATGATATCAGCTTGACGGACCCTGGACGGATCGATGCCAGCCGATTGTTAACTCACGGGCAAGTGACAGACAGTTATTTGCTGGCATTGGCGCAGGCACATGGTGGCAAATTGGCCACCTTTGACCGCAGACTGGTGGTTGATGCCGTGCGAGACGGTGCCAAAACATTGCATGTGATTTGAATGAGGGTCTCAGTATTGTATTGAGATTAACATGCACCCAACCCTGACGGTCTTGTTCAATCAGGTATAATCTCCCGCATTAAAAAATGCCCAAGGAAACCGCGTGTCCCAGGCTCGTCGCACCACCAGCAATCAACCTTCCAGATTCTCCGGCCTTACCATTCATGTCAGTCGTGGCTTACGCGAGGCTGGCCTGCTGGTGTTGCTGGCGATGTCGGCGTTTTTGTTCGCGGCCCTGTTTACCTACCATATTGATGATCCGGGCTGGTCCTATGTCGGCCCGCGCGATGTGGTGCATAACGCCACTGGCTCCATCGGTGCCTGGGTTGCCGATGTACTGTTTTACCTGTTTGGTTTTCTGGCGTTTTTATTGCCGGTGATGATCGCCTTCAGCGGCTGGCTGGTGCTGCGTGGTCGCAAGGAAGAGGACGCCAATTACCGCATCCTTGGCATACGCTGGGGTGGCTTTTTTGTAACCCTGGCTTCGGGTTGCGCGCTGGCGAGTTTACATTTTGCGCTGGCAACCGGCGTGATGCCGGTGGATGGCGGCGGCATATTTGGCCGCTGGCTGGGCGATTTACTGGCCAGTGGCCTGGGCCTGCTCGGTTCCAGCCTGTTATTGCTGGCGGTGTTTCTGGCCGGTGTCACCCTGTTTACCGGTTTGTCGTGGCTGGGTGTCATGGATCTGGTGGGCATGGGAGCGCTCGCGGTGTACGACTGGATACACAGCCGTATTCAGCAACGTATCGAAATGCGTCAGGATAAACAGG
The DNA here is from genome assembly GCA_016191795.1 of Gammaproteobacteria bacterium. GTDB lineage: Bacteria > Pseudomonadota > Gammaproteobacteria > SZUA-229 > SZUA-229 > JACPVK01. Next base: position 1,811 of record JACPVK010000115.1, on the reverse strand, counting down.
AAGGTGAACAGGCGCGTCATCATCGCGAGGAAGCGGTGAAGGTGGAACAGAAAAAACAGGAAACCCGCAAGGCGCCGGTGCGCATTGAGCCGGTGATCAAGAAAGTGGAAATTTCCGAGCGTCACGTTAAAGAAAAACAGATTAACTTATTCGATGATTTACCGGCCACGTCGACTGGTTTACCGCCGTTGCGTTTACTGGATGAAGCGGTTAAATCCACCAAAGGTTTATCCACCGATGCACTCGAAGCCCTGTCGCGTTTGCTGGAAATAAAACTGCGCGATTTTAATATCGAAGTGGAAGTGGTGGCGGTGCATCCCGGCCCGGTGATTACCCGTTTTGAATTACAACCGGCGGCGGGTGTAAAAGCCAGCAAGATTACGGCGCTGTCAAAAGATCTGGCGCGATCACTCTCTGTTGTGAGTGTGCGTGTTGTCGAAGTGATTCCCGGTAAAACCTATGTTGGCCTGGAAATTCCCAACGAACATCGTGAGATTGTTTCACTCTCCGAAATTCTCATGTCCAAGGCCTACGACAAATCCACCTCGCCGCTCACCGTGGCGCTGGGTAAGGATATTTCCGGCAATCCCATGGTGGCCGATCTGGCGCGCATGCCGCATTTGCTGGTGGCGGGTACCACCGGTTCCGGTAAATCGGTGGGCATCAATGCCATGTTGATGAGTTTGTTATTTAAAAGTACCCCACAGGATGTGCGCCTGATTCTGATCGATCCCAAAATGCTGGAACTGAATATTTACGATGACATTCCGCATTTGTTAACACCGGTTGTTACCGACATGAGCGAAGCCGCCAATGCCCTGCGCTGGTGTGTTGGCGAAATGGAAAACCGTTACAAACTGATGGCGGCCCTGGGTGTGCGTAATATCACCGGTTATAACCGCAAGGTGCAGGATGCGATGGATGCCGGTAAACCCATTCCGGATCCGTTATTTAAACCCGAAGATCATATTGGTGATAACCCGACACCGGATACTCTAAAACCGCTGCCGTATATTGTGATCATTGTGGATGAATTCGCCGACCTGATTATGGTGGTGGGTAAAAAAATCGAAGAACTCATCGCGCGCCTGGCACAAAAGGCGCGTGCATCCGGTATTCATTTAATTGTGGCGACGCAGCGTCCGTCGGTGGATGTGATTACCGGTTTGATCAAGGCCAACATTCCCAGTCGTATTGCGTTTCAGGTTTCATCCAAGGTGGATTCGCGTACCATTCTCGATCAAATGGGTGCCGAACAATTACTCGGCCACGGTGATATGTTGTATCTCTCCGGTGGTACCAGTATTCCCGAACGTGTGCACGGCGCATTCGTCGCCGACCATGAAGTGCATAACGTGGTGAATTTTCTGAAACAGCAGGGCCGTCCAAATTATATTGAGTCGATACTCAAGGACAGCAGTGACAGCGTTGTGTTGCCGGGCGAAACATCGCCCTATGAATCTAACGCCGAGACCGATGTGCTCTATGACGAAGCCGTAAAAATTGTGACCGAAAGCGGCAAGGCATCTATTTCATATGTGCAACGTCGTTTAAAAATCGGTTACAACCGCGCTGCGCGTATGGTGGAAGAAATGGAAGCGGCCGGTGTGGTCAGTGCTGTGCAACATAATGGCCAGCGTGAAGTGCTGGCACCGCCGCCGCCGGAATATTAAAACTATATTCTGGTAAATCCTGTGGGAGCGGGCCATGCCCGCGACTAATTTGAAGTACGCAACCAACCTGAATCATGAATATGAAAATAATAAGCCAGATTATTTGTTTATACATTGCACTGTCGTCATTCGCTAACG
>JACPVK010000114.1 GCA_016191795.1 Gammaproteobacteria bacterium | reverse complement strand
CCCATCAGGCGCCGCCAATTAAAACCGGCCGAACTGAATAAAATAACCGCTCTGACTGATTTACAACTGAACGCCGGATTTAACTGGCATACAAAACTGCATGGCTACTGGCAGCCCGGTGAAGGCCAGGCCCATCAACGCCTGACAGAATTTCTGCAACACGGTCTGCAGGATTATGACTCCCACCGCGACATACCCGCACTCGACGGCACCTCTGCCCTGTCGGCACATTTACATTTTGGGGAGATCACTGTCGAACAAATTTATTGGCAGCTGCAACCGGCGCTGGATGCACAGTTTGGTGAAAACACACGGCTGTCAGCCGAGCGTTATCTTAATCAACTGATCTGGCGTGAATTTGCGCATCACATACTGTGGCATTTTCCGCACACCGCCAACCAGCCGATGAATGAACGATACAGTTCAAATTTCTGGCATCGTCCCGGCGATGAATTTACGCAATGGACGCGTGGCAAAACCGGCATACCCATCATTGATGCCGGCATGAAACAACTATGGGAAACCGGCTGGATGCACAACCGGGTACGCATGATCGTAGCGTCATTTTTAACCAAAAATCTGGGGTGTCACTGGCTGGCTGGCGCACGCTGGTTCTGGGACACATTGATTGATGCCGATCTGGCCAATAACAGCATGGGCTGGCAATGGGTTGCCGGTTGCGGTGTCGATGCTGCCCCGTATTACCGGATATTTAATCCATTAACACAAACCAGACGATTTGATAGCGAACTGCACTATGTGCATCGCTGGTTACCGGCATCATCACACAGTGATTATCCGCCACCCATGATTGATCTGGATGAAAGCCGTCGACACGCACTCCAGCAATATAAAGATTTAATTTCAACCCCCGGGAGTCAATTATGAAAGCACTGGTACTGGTGGCGCATGGCAGCCGCCGCAAACAATCAAATGAGGAAGTGGTCGAGCTGGCAATAAAACTCAAACAGCACTGTAATAATGAATACGACATGGTGCATGCAGGATTTCTTGAGCTGGCATCGCCATCGATTCCCGAAGGCATACAAAATTGTATAGATGCCGGTGCCACCCAGGTAACGGTATTACCCTATTTTCTCAATTCCGGCCGGCATGTGGTGGAAGACATTCCCAATGAAGTTAACCAGGCCAGAGCCAACAATCCGAAATCTGATATCAAAATTGCACAACACCTGGGCGCTTCGGAGTTGATGATGGACCTGCTGATCCGCTCTGCCAGTATCGTTAGGTAACCTGTAGGAGCGGGCCATGCCCGCGACCAACGTTAAAAGAAACAGAAAACGCAAATGAACGCAAATAAAAGAAAAAGGCTAATTAATATCTGGATAAGTTGTCATTCCCACGAAAGCGGGAATCCAGGTGCTTGTTATTTCTGAGTTTCTGAGTTCCTGCATTCGGCTTTGGCCTCCTGCGTCGCTTTACCGCCTACATCCATGTAGGCGTCGTAGGAATAACAACTTATTCTGATGTTACTTAATAATTTTCTTTTATTTGCGTTCATTTGCGTGATGCACAGGGATGTGCGAATGCCGCGAGCGCAGCGACCGCCATGGATGGCGGAAGGTAGAGCAACGCAGGAGCAGTTGCCGAGATGCGCAGGAGCGGCGCATTTGCGTTTTCTTGTTCTTTTGTTCCTGTTCAAGAGCATGGCCCGCTCCTACAGGGTTCAGTGAGCACCATTCAGAGAAGCCCTGATTTTTCCGGGGTTTTGCAATTGACTTCTATCAATGTGAAATCCGTTTCATTTAAGCATGATGTACTCTAACCACGGATACAACCATGCACACAGCAGCTATCAGACAACAAAAAATACTACCTGGTGATTTAGCCATCTGGTTTTTCATTTGTGCCGAATTACTGGTATTTGGCGTGTTGTTTATCACCTATGCCATTGTGCGCAGTCATAATCTTGAATTATTTAATGAATCCCAGCTGATACTGAACAAGCATATCGGACTACTGAACACACTGGTGCTCATCACCAGCAGTTATTTTGTGGTACTGGCCGTTAATGCCATACGTGCCAACAACAGTCGCGCCTGTACCTTCTGGCTAATTACCAGTATTGCAACCGGCCTGATATTTGTATTCGCCAAAACCTGGGAATTTAATGAGATATCTGCTCGGGGCATACACCTCAGCACGAATATTTTTTACACCTTCTATTTGTCACTGACTTTTTTTCACTATATGCACGTCATACTGGGCCTCATCATTTTATTTGCCGTGATGTTAAAGGCCAGACGTGGTGGCTATTCGGAACAGGAGCATGCCGGTGTAGAAACCGGTGCATCCTACTGGCATATGGTAGACCTGATATGGATAGTCTTATTTCCGCTGGTTTATCTGGTGAGGTAACATGAGTATTGTAATGGCCACACGTCCGTGGATTTTTTTGATCGTACTGACATTGTTTTCGTATGGCTTATCTATGCAGGGCTATAGCGGCCAGGTATTTGTACTCATACTACTGGCCACGGCCTTGATGAAAGGCCAGATGATTATTGATCATTTTATGATGCTGAAATCGGCACCGTTGATGTGGCGCATCATTATAACAATGTGGCTAGTGACCGTTATCATCGTGATTACGGCTATGTATTCTGCAAAAGGCTAGTGACACTAATCAAATATTTCGATTTACGTCACTCAAAAGGCATATTGACACAGAGCCGCAGAGACACAGTGGTTTAATTTGATTTTCTCTGCGCCTCTGCGACTCTGTGTCGAATCTTTTCTGCAAAGGCAAAAAAATACAAACCTGCCGTTTTCTATATCCACTTTTAACCGGGCAAAGCGCTTTTCTAAGGCATATTGACACAGAGCCGCAGAGACACAGTAGTTTAATTTGATTTTCTCTGCGTCTCTGCGACTCTGTGTCGAATCTTTACTACAAAGGTAAATAAAAGAAGACAAACCTGCCCTGCCCAATATCCACTTTCAATCTGGCACCGTGATTCAAACCATAATCCACATAACCCGGCACGGCACTATCGGCATGACATTCACTGCTGTGCTGCGGAGATTCAAAATCGCGATCCCGGTCATACCAGGATAACAACATATAATCACCCAGTTTCTCATCGGCAATACTATTAGCCAGTTTCATGGCCTGCAGGTAATCGCTTAAAACCGGTTGCGGATTCAGCTCAATGATTTCGACCAGACTGTAATCAGGCGGTTGCGGAATCGGGCAGGCAATTTCAACGTCATCACTCATATCAACACCTGCCTCAGGTCAAGCGTAACAGCTGCATTAACAATCGATAGGCCAGCCAGATAAACAACAGGGGGAACAACAGCGATTGCACCAGAAACACCACCATTAAATCGAGTATCCTTTCACTCATATTGGACGCAACCTGTTTAATTCTGTCCAGCCTGGCGTCTATATCCACGGCATCAGTGGCGGACTGATAAGCGCGTTTAAGCTTATCCATCATGGCTTCGTTTTGTGGCGGTGCTGATATGGTTTTGACAGGTTGCTGCTGCTGAAGCTGAAAGCCGGACTGCTCCAGTACAGTCTGCGATGATTCGTATTGCGGTTGTAAAAAATACCAGTAAACAGCCTGGTTAAGCAGGGCAATCACCGGTATCACCAATCGCAGCACCAATAAAATCACCGCGATACGGGTGATAACACGGCTGACAGTTTCCGGAATTTTTTGCCACCAGCAAGCTGCCAGTGCACCCGCCACCATCACGCTCACCAGAATGGTAAAGCCGGTGCTGCCGGTCATCACAATCAGCAAACGCTGTATACCCAGCGAGACACCACTGGCCAGTACCAGCCATGAAAATTGTTCAATCAGGTCATTCACCGGATCCAGAATCTGTCCCGGTGTAAACGTCATGCCAATACCAACCGGCTCGACCGATACTTCGGTGCCTTGCGCAACCGATATCAAACCATTTAAACCGCGTGCCACGGCATAGGTGACCAGTACGCGTTTCAGGCCCTGTTCGGTATAATCTTTAGCTGATTTATCCAGCCAGCCCGTATACATAACCGCCAGCAATGCAACAGCCAGAGCGCTAACGAAAAGCCTGTACCCAATGACTCGCGTCATTTTCGAACGATGTCTTCAGCGCAATTAATGCAATATTCGGCATAGGGAACCGCCTGCAGGCGTTCAACCGGAATTTTACAACCACAACGCAAACACGAACCGTATTCACCGGACTGTATACGCAGTAGAGCGTTATCTATGCGCATAACCAGGTCTTTTGCTTCCACATCCAATGCATTCATGACATCGTCATTCTCGCGTTGCACCACCTGCTCGGCAAAATCTTTTTCTACCGGCTCATTCATATGATGCGTATCTTTATGTAGCGCACTCAGCCGCTTGACATAATCCGCACGCAGTGCCTGCAATACTTCTTCCGCATTAAATGTTTTTGGCATGTTGTCACCTTTTGGTCTTATCTACGCTCATAACCACAACGCAATATTTCGTAAGCTTCGCGCACGGCTATAAATTGTTTTTCATCGCCACCCCTGTCGGGGTGATATTGCCTGGCCAGACGCCTGTAGCCTTCACGAATAGTGTTCCAGTCCGCATCGGTATTCAGGCCCAGAATCTGTAACGCGTACTGTTGTTTGTCTATTGCGGCATAACGTTTCCAGAAGCCCGTGAGTAAACGCTGCACATCTTCCTCGCCGGTGGCATCATAGTTGCTCCAGTCGAGATAATATTCGCTCAATTTCACATTTACATGATCAGTCAATACAGTGCCGGCGGAGTCTGAAGATGTCATGGGTGTCATTGTGATACTCAATGCCGAGATCTGTAAATAGACACCTTCAGCAGACAGCTCAGACTGCAAGGTATACAGGGCATTCATTACCATAAAATGTTTTTTGAACAGGACCAGTTGATAACTGGCTACATCCACATCAATAGTGACACCCTTAGCCTCTATCTGACGTATTAAATCATATTCTGAAAGACGGCCTTCCTGATTTCTCAAAATATTCAATATAGGGACGACAAGGTAATTGTGATACATGCAGGGTAATCTGTAATGATTTCAGTCAAGCATAGTGGAAAAAAATAACAGGCGCATGGGCTATTCACCCAGCAGCCCACAGATTTTCCAGATGATATACCGGCTGACATAATCGTTCCATTTGCCCGGCGTTCCAGCGGCTGACGTGTATGCCATGCAAGCGAAAAGGTTGCCTGTCAGGCATCCTGTTTATGAACTCCACGACGGTATCAGCCACAAACCGGCCATCACTGATCAGGCAAACATCAGCATCCCGCCATCGGGTTTGTTGCAGTTTAGCCAGTGCACGTTGCAACACACCACCGACATCTGTACCACCATGAAAACTGTAATTAATAATACGCAGGATATTGCGCCAGCCCGTGACAGATTGTTCAAGCACATACTCCTGAATGTCATCCGTGCCGGAGAACAGGTATAACAGACAGGGCCTTTTAGCCTTGCAAGGCAACCCGTGTGGCTTCCAGCACCACTGCCCTGGCTCGAAGCTCGGGCATACCTTTCATGGATGCGGAGGTATCCAGGCACAATATTATCGGCCCTTGCAGTCGTACTTCTAAGTCAGGTTGACAGACGTTATTAGCAGCCTGTAAATCAAAATCGGGTATATGCGTGGGTAGCACACCGTCATATTGATAGCACATCAACCGACGCTCGGCCCTACGGGCATGCCATAATGACTTGAGTGACGTGTGACCCAGTGTCATAAGTTCGACAGGCAACATACGCGAAATATCATCACTCAGGTAAATACCGCGAGCCTGCCATGTACCCTGTGCCGATTCGCGCTGTCTTGAACGTGGTTGCTGTTGCGGCAAACATCCCTGATCGCCAGCGCAGGCATTAACAGCCTTCTGTCCGCGGCCAATCAACATCATGATGTTACGCAAATAGGGTGAGCGCTTGATTAACTTATAGGCTTGCAACAAT